>NZ_JBQCVF010000664.1:0-901 GCF_051962515.1 Neisseria sp. P0009.S007
GCCGCAGTCAGACGGGTTTTGTTGCCGACTTTCAGATACGCCAGTTGAGCATTGATGCCGGTGCGTTTGCTGAAGGTGTATTGGCCGCCGATAACGACTTGGTCGAATTTATCCACCAATTTCTCGCCACTGTTCACGCCCTTGGCAGGCCAGCCGTGTGCGTAAGTAATGCGTGGGGTCACGTTGCCGAATTTGTAGCCGACAGTTACCGCTGCATCAACTACTTTCACGGCTTCCTCTTTGCCTGTGTCGGTAGTGATGTCACTACCCTTGTACTGATTAAAATCATCGGTGAAATAGCCTAAATATTTGTTGGCTGTCTCATGGCCTTTGGCATATTGTACGCCGCCGCCGACAAAGAGATTGTCTTTATCGTAATAAGTTTCGACTTTGGCGATTTGCGCCGCTTTGGCTTTGCTTGATTTGTCGGTGTACGCGCCGTTGTAGTGGCCGTAAGCCGCATTGGCGGTAAAGCCGTTTTTAGAGAAACTCACGCCGCCGGTGTATTGGTCTTTGGCCGCTTGGGTATGCGTGTATTTATCTGAAGGATTGCGGTTGTCGCGCGGTGCGTAAGACACGTTGAATTTGAATCCGCCGAAATCCGGGCTGTCGTAGCGTACAGCGGCGTTGCGGTTGCCGGTACGGGTAAAGATGCCCAAGCCTGCGGCATTGGTTTTGTACATCCATGGATCGATGGTGTCCATTTCATTCAGCATATTGCTGAGTTTACCGGCGCGAATCTTACCGAAGTTACCTTGCAGGCCGATGAAGGAGTCCCGAGTGGCAAAACCTTGGGAACCGCCGGTAATGGCCGTTTTTTGTTCTACCTGCCAAATGGCTTTCAAATCGCCGCCCAAGTTCTCGCTGCCTTTGAAACCGATGCGGGAGGTATTGTCATTGA
>NZ_JBQCVF010000665.1:0-899 GCF_051962515.1 Neisseria sp. P0009.S007
TCATTGGCAATCACGTAGGTTTTCAACACAGGATCATAGTTGAGGGAACGGATACCGCCGCCATCAATATCAATCACGGCCACTTCATCAAACTCAGGCTTGGCATTGCGCTCAAATACATCTTTCGGATTGCTGATAAACGCGACCAACGCCATGTTGTTGAACTCAGGATCACGGAATCCCAAAACGAGACGTTTTTTCACCGGATCAAACGCCATGCCCTCAATATTGATTTCTTCAAAAGAAACTTCTGCCTTGGTTCGCTCGCGAATCAAATCATGCAGCTTATGATCGGTTTCCAAAACTTGCGTCAGATTGTCGTAGCTGGTCAGCCCCAACACATTGCCGTCTTGAATTTTAAAGCGCATCAGGTGTTCGCGGTCAGGTGAGCGGTTGCCTTTACGGGTGCGCGAGTGTGAAGTCAGCGCGTAGATAAAGCCTTCATCGTCGCGAGCCAAGGCTTCCAAGTCGCTGAGACGACGTTTGAAACCGGTAATCACGCGCGTATCCAATGCCTCGTCTTCCACAAACCTGCCGGTTTTATCAATGCTGATGATACTGAACGCATGGTTGGGTTCGTCTTCCGCGATCAGCAACTTACCATCCGGAAGCTGTTGTACGGCAGAAGGCTCAAATACGCCGTTAAACATATTGATACCCAGCGAACGTAGCTCTGCCGCGTTGTTGGCCGGAGGCATCAGCAATGACGGCAGTGTTTTCACGCCGATAAATGCCGCCAACGAAGCCAGCAAACCCCAGCGGAATACCGCGTAAGATAAGTTAATGTATTTAAACTGCTTATCCGCCAACAAACCAAGCCAGTAAAGATGGTCGCTCATCTTTTCATAGATTTGTTTACGGTCGCCCATAATCTCCTGCATCATTTCCCAATATTGATC
>NZ_JBQCVF010000666.1:0-899 GCF_051962515.1 Neisseria sp. P0009.S007
TCGCGAACTAATCGCCATCGCCGTTGCCATTACCACACGTTGCGAAAGCTGCATCAGCGTGCATGCCGCAGCAGCAGCCAAAGCAGGTGCAACCGAAAGCGAAATCGCCGGAGCATTGGCCACCGCTATCGCGCTGAACGCAGGTGCCGCTTATACCTACGCTTTGCGCGCTTTGGAAGCAGTAGAAACCCAACGCTAATTGGTTTGTAAAATCAGGCCGTCTGAAAGCCAACTCCCCTTTCAGACGGCCTGATGAAATGCTAAACTGATAAAGTTATCATATTGTTTTCTGTCTAATAGGAGATTGAACCATGAAGAAACTGCTGACCGCCGTACTTTTTGCTGCCGCTATTGCCACTCCTTTGGCCGCTTCCGCAGCCTCTATGCCTAAGGTTGAAAAAAGCGTGGCACAGCCTGCAAAAGCAAAAGGCGTTTGGATTGATGTCCGCTCTGCCGAAGAATTTAAAGAAGGCCACTTGCAAGGTGCGCTCAATATCCCTCATGACCAAATCGTTGACCGCATCAAATCCGTCAGCCCGGATAAAAACGCACCGGTAAACCTCTACTGCCGCAGCGGCCGCCGTGCAGAAGCCGCGCTGACTGAGCTGAAAAAAGCCGGCTACACCAACGTAACCAACCATGGCGGTTATGAAGACTTGGTGAAAAAAGGTTTGAAATAAACCTAGTTGATTTTAAAAAGGCCGTCTGAAACTTTTCAGACGGCCTTTATTGCCATTACAGACAGCAACTTCCAAATCTAAAACGTTTGCTGAGACCGGTTTCGTGAATCAATTGTTTGATAACCAAAATATTGGTGTTATCGGCCAAGGCGCGAATGCTGTGTGCTTCCATCGGCTCAAGACGGATAACTTGTAAGCCTTCGGTTTGCAAAACTTCGT
>NZ_JBQCVF010000667.1:0-897 GCF_051962515.1 Neisseria sp. P0009.S007
AGCCACCGCCTGATGCAGCGTCAAAGCGAATTGCGCAAAGACGGCCGCCTGCCTTGGCTGCGCCCTGATGCCAAAGCCCAACTGACCGTGGTTTACGACAGCGAAACCGGCAAAGTAAAACGCATCGACACCGTCGTCCTGTCTACCCAGCACGATCCGTCTATCGGTTACGAAGAGCTGAAAAACGCCGTGATCGAACACATCATCAAACCGGTTCTGCCGTCTGAACTACTGACCGACGAAACCAAATACCTGATCAACCCGACCGGCCGCTTCGTTATCGGCGGCCCGCAAGGCGACTGCGGTTTGACCGGCCGTAAAATCATCGTCGATACCTACGGCGGCGCGGCTCCGCACGGTGGCGGCGCATTCTCCGGCAAAGACCCGTCCAAAGTGGACCGTTCCGCCGCCTACGCCTGCCGTTATGTTGCAAAAAACATCGTAGCCGCCGGTTTGGCAACCCAATGCCAAATCCAAGTTTCCTACGCCATTGGCGTTGCCGAACCGACTTCGATTTCCATCGATACTTTCGGCACCGGTAAAATCAGCGAAGAAAAACTGATCGCCCTGGTTCGCGAACATTTCGACCTGCGCCCTAAAGGCATCGTCCAAATGCTCGACCTGCTGCGCCCAATTTACGGAAAATCCGCCGCCTACGGCCACTTCGGCCGCGAGGAGCCTGAATTTACTTGGGAGCGCACCGACAAAGCAGCCGCATTAAAAGCAGCCGCAGGCGTGTAAAAAAATAATAAAGGTCGTCTGAACGGGAGTTTCAGACGGCCTTTTTACATCTAAAAATTCAAAACCTTTTTACGAACGGCACATCGTATTCTCACAAAAACAGCGCAACGAAACCTTGGATTGCTATGCTGTCTTTGTGAATCTACATAAATAAAA
>NZ_JBQCVF010000668.1:0-895 GCF_051962515.1 Neisseria sp. P0009.S007
TTCAACGTATATGGACAGCAGGAGCAACACAAAGGCCGTATGGCATCCGTCGCCTTCCATCATTTCCACCAATACCGAGAACACGGTTATGTTAACCTGTTCGGTGCCAATGATGGCTACGGCAATGGCAAGCAAACACGCGACTTTGTCAGCGTAGAAGACGTTGCCAAAGTTAACCTTTACTTCTTCGATCATCCTGAGCTTTCAGGTATCTTTAACCTCGGTACAGGCCGCAGCCAACAGTTTAACGAACTTGCCGCCGCAACAGTCAACGCCTGCCGAGCAGCCGAAGGCAAGCCTGAAATGAGTTTGAAAGAGTTGGTTGAAGAAGAACTTATCCGTTATATCCCATTCCCAGATGCACTTAAAGGCAAATATCAGAGCTTTACTCAAGCGGATATCACCAAACTGCGCGAAGCCGGGTATAAAGAAGAATTTTTGGATGTAAAACAAGGCGTCAGCCGTTACGTTAAATGGATGCTGGAGAACTTGGTTTAAGTTCTTTGCTTAAATGAAGAAAGGCCGTCTGAAAAAGGATTTTCAGACGGCCTTATCATTTTGGGAAATTTTAAAATGAGAAATTTACTTTTCTTTGATGGAAATTGGAATAGTATTTTCAAAACTCATGTTTTATAAAAGATTTAGCTTATCAGGGGGATATCTGATGGGGTATTGGTTGATTACTTTTCTAAAAGCGGTTGGGATAATTAGACGTAAATAGGTATAAATAGGCTAAGGTTATGGCCTATAAAAATAACTGAAAGTTCTTGTTTTGTAGATTGTAATAGACGAAAAAATAACCGCCTAAAAGCGGTAAATGGTGCCCGGAGCCGGAATCGAACCGGCACGGCCGGTTTAGGGCCGACGGATTTTAAGTCCGTTGTGTCTACCTATT
>NZ_JBQCVF010000669.1:0-891 GCF_051962515.1 Neisseria sp. P0009.S007
ACGGCCTAATATGGGAATAGGCCGTCTGAAAACTTATTTTCCGGTGCCTAAACGCTCTAAACGGTAGCTGCCGTTCAGTACGTTTTGCCACCAGGTTTTGTTGTCCAAATACCATTGCACTGTTTTGCGGATGCCGGATTCGAATGTTTCCTGCGGTTTCCAGCCCAGCTCCCTGCCGATTTTGGCGGCGTCGATGGCGTAGCGTACGTCATGGCCGGGGCGGTCTTGTACGAAAGTAATCAAATCTTCATAACGAGTCACACTCGCCGGTTTTTCAGGAACAAGCTCTTCCAGCAGGACGCAGATGGTTTTGACGACTTCAATATTGGCTTTTTCATTGTGGCCACCAATATTGTAGGTTTCGCCGACAACACCTTCGGTAACAACCTGATACAGCGCGCGCGCGTGGTCTTCGACAAACAGCCAGTCGCGGATCTGCATACCGTCGCCGTACACGGGCAGCGGTTTGCCGTCGAGCGCGTTCAGAATCATCAATGGAATGAGTTTTTCCGGGAAATGGTAAGGGCCGTAGTTGTTGGAGCAGTTGGTTACGATGGTCGGCAAACCGTAAGTACGCAACCATGCGCGGACGAGATGGTCGCTGGACGCTTTAGAAGCAGAGTAGGGGCTGGACGGCGCGTATGGCGTGGTTTCGGTGAACAAATCGTCCGTACCGTGCAAATCGCCATAGACTTCATCGGTAGAAATATGGTGGAAGCGGAAGGCTTCGCGCTTTTCAGACGGCATTTGTTGCCAGTAGGCGCGGGCCGCTTCAAGCAGATTGAATGTGCCGACGATATTGGTTTGGATAAACTCGCCTGCCGAATCGATAGAGCGGTCGACATGGCTTTCCGCAGCCAAGTGCATCACGGCATCAGGCTGGTGTTGTGC
>NZ_JBQCVF010000670.1:0-890 GCF_051962515.1 Neisseria sp. P0009.S007
GTTGCGCCGAAAAACAAAAGCAAATTGGTCAGCAGTAATCATGTCAATGTCTCACAAGCCATGAAAACGCCGCAATTCTGGCTCTTGTTTTGGGTGTTGTGCTTGAACGTGACAGCGGGTATCGGCGTTCTAGGTCAGGCTTCCGTCATGATTCAGGAGCTTTTTTCCGAGGCATCTGTAGGAAAACAAGCGGCAATTGGTGCGGGTGCGGCGGCAGGTTTTGTGAGTCTGTTGAGTCTGTTTAATATGGGCGGCCGCTTTTTGTGGTCCAGCGTGTCCGACAAAATTGGCCGTAAAAATACTTATACTATTTTCTTTGTGCTCGGCTCGCTGTTGTATTTTGCCATTCCGTCGATTGGCGAGAGCGGTAACAAGGCTTTGTTTGTCATTGGTTTCTGCGTCATCATTTCCATGTATGGCGGCGGTTTTGCAGCCATTCCGGCGTATTTGAAGGATTTGTTCGGCACTTATCAAGTCGGGGCAATACACGGCAGGATTTTGCTGGCATGGTCAACTGCGGCTGTTATTGGCCCGGTGTTGGTCAACTATATCCGCCAAAGCCAAATTGAAAGTGGCGTTCCGGCTGCTGAAGCTTATAGCATTACCATGTACATCATGGCAGGTTTGTTGATTGTTGGTTTGTTGTGTAATTTGAGTGTCCGTTCTGTTCATGAAAAGCATCACGAGAAAGACATTAAGGTCGCGGCACATAGTGGCAATCCCGATGATGAAACCGCTGTATCCGATGCTTATCTGATCAGCAAGAAAGTATCAGCGGGCGGTATCGGCGTATGGTGGCGTTGGGCTTTGGTCTGCATTCCTTTGGGCTATGGCGTCATTATGGTGTTTGTTAAAGCCTTAAGTTTGTTTAATTGATTGTTGAAAATTAG
>NZ_JBQCVF010000671.1:0-890 GCF_051962515.1 Neisseria sp. P0009.S007
CTAATTTTCAACAATCAATTAAACAAACTTAAGGCTTTAACAAACACCATAATGACGCCATAGCCCAAAGGAATGCAAACCAAAGCCCAGCGCCACCATACGCCAATACCGCCCGCTGATACTTTCTTGCTGATCAGATAGGCATCGGATACAGCGGTTTCATCATCGGGGTTGCCGCTATGTGCCGCGACCTTAATGTCTTTTTCGTGATGCTTTTCGTGAACCGAACGGACACTCAAATTACACAACAAACCGACAATCAACAAACCTGCCATGATGTACATGGTGATGCTATAAGCCTCAGCAGCTGGAACGCCGCTTTCAATTTGGCTTTGGCGGATATAGTTGACCAACACCGGGCCAATAACGGCCGCAGTTGACCATGCCAGCAAAATCCTGCCGTGGATTGCACCGACTTGATAAGTGCCGAACAAATCCTTCAGATACGCCGGAATCGCTGCGAAACCGCCGCCATACATGGAAATGATGACGCAGAACCCAATAACAAACAAAGCCTTGTTACCGCTCTCGCCAATAGACGGAATGGCAAAATACAACAGCGAGCCGAGCACAAAGAAAATAGTATAAGTATTTTTACGCCCAATTTTGTCGGACACGCTGGACCACAAAAAGCGGCCGCCCATATTAAACAGGCTCAACAGGCTCACAAAACCTGCCGCCGCACCCGCACCAATGGCAGCCTGTTTACCGACAGAAGTTTCAGAAAACAGCTCCTGAATCATGACAGAAGCCTGACCCAAAACACCAATACCTGCCGTCACATTCAGACACAACACCCAAAACAAGAGCCAAAATTGCGGCGTTTTCATGGCTTGTGAGACATTGACATGATTACTGCTGACCAATTTGCTTTTGTTTTTCGGCGCAAC
>NZ_JBQCVF010000672.1:0-888 GCF_051962515.1 Neisseria sp. P0009.S007
TTTCAGGTTCAGCAAGCGCGGCTGGCCGTCAACCAAGGCCACCATGTTGATACCGAAGCTGTCTTGCAGCTGGGTCAATTTGTAGAGTTGGTTCAAAACGACTTCGGCATTTTCATTACGTTTCAATTCGATCACGACACGCATACCGGATTTGTCGGACTCGTCGCGCAGGTCGGATACGCCTTCCAGCGTTTTTTCGCGTACCAATTCGCCGATTTTCTCAACCAGCTTGGCTTTGTTTACTTGATATGGGATTTCATCGATTACAATGGCTTCGCGCTCGCCGTTTTTACCGATAGGCTCGATATGGGTTTTACCGCGCATTACCACGCGGCCGCGGCCGGTTTTATAGCCTTCGCGCACGCCGCTCAAGCCGTAAATAGTTGCGCCTGTTGGGAAATCGGGTGCTTGGATAATGTTGATCAGCTCGTCGATTTCAGTTTCAGGCTCGTCCAACAAACGCAGGCAGGCATTGATGGTATCGCCCAAATTGTGCGGCGGGATATTGGTTGCCATACCGACGGCAATACCGGACGAACCATTGACTAACAGCGCGGGAAAACGGGTCGGCAATACCAGCGGCTCATGTTCGCTGCCGTCATAGTTGGGGCCGAAATTAACGGTTTCTTCTTCAATATCCGCCAGCATTTCATGGGAAATTTTTTCCATGCGGATTTCGGTATAACGCATGGCTGCTGCGGCCAAGCCATCGACAGAACCAAAGTTGCCCTGACCGTCGATCAGTACATAACGCATGGAGAAGTCTTGTGCCATGCGGACGATGGTGTCGTAAACGGCTGTATCGCCGTGAGGGTGGTATTTACCGATAACGTCGCCGACGATACGCGCCGATTTTTTATAGGCGGAATTCCAGTTGTTTTTCAACTC
>NZ_JBQCVF010000673.1:0-888 GCF_051962515.1 Neisseria sp. P0009.S007
TTTCAGGTTCAGCAAGCGCGGCTGGCCGTCAACCAAGGCCACCATGTTGATACCGAAGCTGTCTTGCAGCTGGGTCAGTTTGTAGAGTTGGTTCAAAACGACTTCGGCATTTTCATTGCGTTTCAATTCGATCACGACACGCATACCGGATTTATCGGACTCGTCGCGCAGGTCGGATACGCCTTCCAACGTTTTTTCGCGTACCAACTCGCCGATTTTCTCAACCAGCTTGGCTTTGTTTACTTGATATGGGATTTCATCGATAACGATGGCTTCGCGCTCGCCGTTTTTACCGATAGGCTCAATATGGGTTTTACCGCGCATCACTACACGGCCGCGGCCGGTTTTATAGCCTTCGCGCACGCCGCTCAAGCCATAAATAGTTGCGCCGGTTGGGAAATCGGGTGCTTGGATAATGTTGATCAGCTCGTCGATTTCAGTTTCAGGCTCATCCAACAAACGCAGGCAAGCATTGATGGTATCGCCCAAATTGTGCGGCGGGATATTGGTTGCCATACCGACGGCAATACCGGACGAACCGTTGACTAGCAGCGCAGGGAAACGGGTCGGCAACACCAGCGGCTCATGTTCGCTGCCGTCATAGTTGGGACCGAAATTGACGGTTTCTTCTTCGATATCTGCCAGCATTTCATGGGAAATTTTTTCCATGCGGATTTCGGTATAACGCATGGCTGCTGCGGCCAAGCCGTCAACGGAACCGAAGTTGCCCTGACCGTCGATCAGTACATAACGCATGGAGAAGTCTTGCGCCATACGGACGATGGTGTCGTAAACGGCTGTATCGCCGTGGGGGTGGTATTTACCGATAACGTCGCCGACGATACGCGCCGATTTTTTATAGGCGGAATTCCAGTTGTTTTTCAACTC
>NZ_JBQCVF010000674.1:0-888 GCF_051962515.1 Neisseria sp. P0009.S007
CCCGTATTTGAAAACGACAGCGGCTGGCGTATTTTCAGCGGCGACGAAACCGACGAATACACCGACAATCCCGACAATTTCAGCATTGTCAGTCTCTCCACCATTACCGCAGACAATCCCGACATCGCGCCCCTGCTGACTCAGGCAGAAGGCTGCGCGTGGGAATTGAACGAAGACGGCGAGTTCCAAGCCGTTGCCGATTGGCAGCCGCAAGAATAATCCATCCCCATTTTGTTTCAGACGGCCTTCTTTATAACAAGGCCGTCTGAAACCGAGCCGAATCCCTATTTCACAAATATTGAAGGAATCATCATGAACATTATCGAACCACGCCTCGATGGCACCAACTTGCGCATCGGCATCGTTCAAGCCCGCTTCACCAACGAAATCGGCAGCGAAATGGTCAAAGTATGCTGCCGCACCCTAAAAGAATTGGGCGTATCCGAAGACAACATCACGCTTGCCACCGTTCCCGGCGCGCTTGAAGTGCCTATCGCGTTGATGAACCTCGCTTCATCCGAACAATTCGATGCCCTGATTGCTATCGGCGTTGTCATTCGTGGCGAAACCTACCACTTTGAATTGGTATCCAATGAGTCCGGCGCAGGTGTCAGCCGCGTTGCCCTTGACTACAACATCCCTATCGCCAACGCCATCCTAACGACCGAAAACGACGAACAAGCCGTTGCTCGTATCGAAGAAAAAGCCTCCGATGCAGCCAAAGTTGCCGTAGAATGTGCCAACTTGGTCAACCATCTTTTGTCAGAACAATACGAAGACGACGAAGAATAAGCTTCTCCCCGTATTGAATCCGCATATTTTCAGACGGCCTCCCAATCATGACATTGAGGCCGTCTGAATCATTCAATATTCAGCCGACAACCATCG
>NZ_JBQCVF010000675.1:0-887 GCF_051962515.1 Neisseria sp. P0009.S007
GTGGGTAAGAGTGAGGCAGAAATTGAATTTGCGCTGAATGCAGGCGTGAAATGCTTCAATATGGAGAGCATTCCCGAAATCGACCGTATTCAAAAGGTTGCCGCGCGTTTGGGTAAAGTCGCTCCGGTTTCCCTGCGCGTCAACCCCGATGTCGATGCCAAAACCCACCCTTATATCTCCACCGGCCTGAAAGCCAACAAATTCGGTATTGCCTATGCCGATGCGCTTGAGGCCTATCGTCATGCTTCCCGACAAAGCCATTTGAAAATCGTCGGTATCGACTGCCATATCGGCTCGCAACTGACCGACCTCAGCCCGCTTGTCGAAGCCTGCGAACGTATCTTGGCCTTGGTCGACCAATTGGCAGATGAAGGCATTGTGTTGGAACACTTGGACTTGGGCGGCGGCGTCGGCATTGTTTACCAAGACGAAAATGTGCCTGATTTGGGCGCGTATGCCAAAGAAGTTCAAAAACTGATGGGTACACGCCGTCTGAAACTGGTTCTTGAGCCAGGCCGCAGTTTGGTCGGTAATGCAGGCGCGTTGTTGACGCGCGTCGAATTCGTCAAACATGGCGAAGAGAAAAACTTTGTGATGGTTGATGCGGCGATGAACGATTTGATGCGTCCGGCACTTTATGATGCCTATCATCACATCGAAGCGGTCGAAACCAAAGACATTGAGCCTCTGACGGCCAATATCGTCGGCCCGATTTGCGAAACCGGCGACTTCCTCGGCAAAGACCGCACCATCGCCTGTGAAGAAGGGGATTTACTGCTTATCCGCAGCGCCGGTGCGTATGGCTCAAGCATGGCGAGCAACTACAACACGCGCAACCGTGCGGCGGAAGTATTGGTTGACGGCAACGAATGCAAACTTATCCGCCA
>NZ_JBQCVF010000676.1:0-884 GCF_051962515.1 Neisseria sp. P0009.S007
ATAGACGAGAGCATGTCCAAGCCTTCGATATAGCCTTTTGCATGATGTTTCGGGCCGTTGAGTATCATCCAGCCTTGACGGAATCCGGCAACGCGGTAGGCTTTCGAGAGACCGTTGAATGTAACGGTCAGGAGGTCGGGGGCAAGTGCGGCGATATGGTGGTGTACGGCGTCGTCGTAGAGGATTTTGTCGTAAATTTCGTCGGCAAAAATAATCAGGCCGTGTTTACGCGCCAGTTCGGCGATTTCCAGCAGGATTTCTTTGCTGTACACCGCGCCGGTAGGGTTGTTGGGGTTGATGATGACTATGGCTTTGGTTTTCGGTGTAATTTTGGCTTCCATATCGGCCAGGTTGGGGAACCAGTTGTTTTCTTCGTCGCATAGATAATGGCGGACGGTACCGCCTGCCAGTGTTGCGGCGGCGGTCCACAAAGGATAGTCCGGTGCGGGAATCAGGATTTCATCGCCGTCGTTGAGCAATGCCTGCATGGACATGGTGATCAGCTCGGACACGCCGTTGCCGATGTAAACATCGTTGACGGTAACGTCGAGCAGTCCTTTGGTTTGGTAGTAGTGGACGATGGCTTTGCGTGCGGAGTAAAGGCCTTTGGAGTCGCAATAGCCTTGCGAAGTCGGCAGGTTGCGGATGACGTCAACCAAAATTTCGTCAGGCGCTTCAAAGCCAAACGGAGCCGGATTGCCGATATTGAGCTTGAGGATTTTGTTGCCTTCTTCTTCCAGTTGCAGGGCTTTTTTGTGAACTGGGCCGCGAATATCGTAGCAAACGTGATCCAGTTTGGATGATTTAGGGAATTTCTCCATGATGTGTGTTCCGTAAAATTGTTAACAATGGGATAAATGTACTCTTTTTGTGGGTAAATTAAA
>NZ_JBQCVF010000677.1:0-884 GCF_051962515.1 Neisseria sp. P0009.S007
ATAGACGAGAGCATGTCCAAGCCTTCGATATAGCCTTTTGCATGATGTTTCGGGCCGTTGAGTATCATCCAGCCTTGGCGGAAACCGGCTACGCGGTAGGCTTTGGAGAGGCCGTTAAACGTAATGGTCAGCAAGTCGGGAGCAAGGGCGGCGATATGGTGGTGTACAGCGTCGTCGTAGAGGATTTTGTCGTAAATTTCGTCGGCAAAAATAATCAGGCCGTGTTTGCGCGCTAATTCGGCGATTTCGAGCAGGATTTCTTTGCTGTACACCGCGCCTGTCGGGTTGTTGGGGTTGATGACGACGATGGCTTTTGTTTTCGGCGTAATTTTGGCTTCCATATCGGCAAGATTTGGGAACCAGTCATTTTCTTCGTCGCACAAATAATGACGCACATTGCCGCCGGCCAGTGTTGCAGCAGCGGTCCACAGTGGATAGTCAGGCGCAGGAATCAGGATTTCATCGCCGTCGTTGAGCAATGCCTGCATGGACATGGTAATCAGCTCGGACACGCCGTTGCCGATGTAAACGTCGTTGACGGTAACGTCGAGCAGACCTTTGGTTTGATAGTAATGAACGATGGCTTTGCGTGCGGAGTAAAGGCCTTTGGAGTCGCAATAGCCTTGAGAAGTGGGCAGGTTGCGGATAACGTCAACCAAGATTTCATCAGGCGCTTCAAAGCCGAACGGGGCAGGGTTGCCGATATTGAGCTTGAGGATTTTGTTGCCTTCTTCTTCCAGTTGCAGGGCTTTTTTATGAACCGGGCCGCGGATGTCGTAGCAAACGTGGTCCAGCTTGGACGATTTGGGGAATTTCTCCATGATGTGTGTTCCGTAAAATTGTTAACAATGGGATAAATGTACTCTTTTTGTGGGTAAATTAAA
>NZ_JBQCVF010000678.1:0-884 GCF_051962515.1 Neisseria sp. P0009.S007
TAGGTTGTCAGGCTATAGCTTATGGCAAATATCGCCGTGGCTGAAGCCTGTCCAATCGATATCGATGTCTTTGCCAAAAGCGGTTACTTTAAAAAGTTCGCCCATTTCGTGCTGATGTATCAGTTTCTGTACTGCGGCGGCGGCTTGGATATATTCAATCGAATCCGGGCTGCCGATTTGTGCCAGCAAATCGGTGATGCCGAGATTGAGCAGGAAATAAGATTGGGGCAGGTAGCCGATTAAATCCAAACCTGATTCTGTCCCTGCGCGTGCGATATCGGTGAAATTGACGTGCGCAGTCAAATCGGTCAGGCCGATATTGAAAAACGGATCATGGATAGTGTGGTGGCGATAGTGGCCGATAAATGTGCCTTCCTTACGTTGCGGATGGTAATACTGAGCGGCGTCGAAGCCGTAATCGATAAATATCATGCCGCCGCGCTGCAATTTGGCGGCCAGGGTTTGGATAAAGGCATATTGTGCTGGATGCAGCTCACTTGTGTATGAAGGGAGGGGAGGGAAATACAAGGCGGCTGTTTGTATCAGTTCGGCTTGGGCCAATGGTCTGATGGCTTCGATTAGCTCGTCATTCTCTAGGCTGACGCCGATTTGTTGAAATCCTTCATCTTGATAAATTAAGCGTTCAACCGGCATGGCATCCAATACTTCGTTGCCGATGATGATGCCGTCAAAGTGTTCGGGTAATGTGGTGAGGTGGATGACTTTTGCGGCTGCTTCGGGAGATGTGTGCTCAAGAATGTGTTGACGTTGTCTCTCTGCAAGCTCTGCCGATAGCTCGATAATGTAGTAATGATTCAGGCCGTCTGAAAGATTTTGCAAGAGTGTGGTGGCGAGATGGCCTGTGCCTGCACCAAATTCATAGA
>NZ_JBQCVF010000679.1:0-881 GCF_051962515.1 Neisseria sp. P0009.S007
GATGCTTCGTAGTGACGCGCAGGGTCGGCATTAAAACGGGCGGCAGTCGGTTCATTCACTTGGCGGACATGATCGCAGTATGCATGGTCATGCCCTTTGCCGGCATCTTGCGTAATGTCTTTTCGCTGATAATGGAAACCTTGCAAGTTGGTCAAAATTTCTTCAGGGGTTTCGCCCAAATCAATGCCCAAATGGTTGACCAGCTCCAGTTTGCCCTCTTCGTTGATTTGTGCAAACAGAGCCATTTCCGTATAAGCCGGGCCACGCTGTACCAATGCACCGCCGGAGTTATTACATACACCACCCAATACAGATGCGCCGATACAGGACGAACCGATTACAGAGTGCGGCTCACGGCCTAAAGGTTTCAGCAGCAGCTCCAGTTGATTCAAGGTAGAACCGGGCAGGCAGACAACCTGTTCGTTATTGTTGATCGGCTGAATGATGTTCAGACGCATGGTATTCACAATCACGATATCGCGGTCATAATCATTGCCATCAGGAGTCGAGCCGCCGGTCAGACCGGTATTGGCAGCCTGCGTAATCACGATAACATCAGCCTCAACACATGCCTGCAAAATTTTCCACATTTCCAACACCGTACCCGGACGGATAACTGCTAGCGCCTTGCCTTCGCCAAAACGATAGCCTTGACGGTATTGTTCGGTTTTCGCCGGGTCTGTGATGATATATTTTTCACCGACGGTTTGCGTCAGCCGGCTGATTAATTGCGTAGCATTCATTGCATACTCCTTGAGAGATTAATATATTTATTAAATTGTAAGCATTGTAGTAATCCGTTCCATCAAAGTAAAGGCGAAACCCGTTTTTTAAACTCATCTTTTAAATAAACAAAAGGCCGTCTGAAAATTTCAGACGGC
>NZ_JBQCVF010000680.1:0-880 GCF_051962515.1 Neisseria sp. P0009.S007
CTCTTGAATGAAAGCCACGCATGGATGCCTATCCTGAAACAGCAGCCAATACGCAAAGTATCGTCGAGCTTGTTCCTGTACTGATTGCCATTACAAATGGCAGCTTGAGGGTTTTGACAGTTGCCAAAGGAGAGCTATTACCCAATGGCCTGCTTGCACCGCTTCGCCACTCTCTGCAAGCAGGAGTCAGGATGTGGGTTGCCAAACAGACATCACAGCCTATGGGCTATGTAGAACAGCTTTATACGTTTGTAGATACGCGCCGTCAAAACGAGCAAGGCCTACCTGTCTTGTACGTCAGCTATTTGGGACTGGTGCGCGAGGCAGCCGACAGCATCCTGCACCCGGATGCGAAATGGCAGGACTGCTACTGCTATTTTCCGTGGGAAGATTTGCGCACTGACGGCGGGCTGCGCGATACCATCGTCAGCCGCCTGCGCATTTGGGCAAACTCGGCGGATACGGAGGAAGTGCGCCAGAAGCGGCTCAAGCGCATTCAATTGTGCTGGGGGGTAGAACCTGAAAATTGGTCGGAAGAATACGTTTTGCAACGCTATGAAATGCTATACGAAAGCGGCCTGATAGCGGAAGCAGCCGAGTCTCAGGAAAACTTCAATTTCTCACTCACGGGGCAGCCTATGCGCCACGACCACCGCCGCGTACTGGCGACAGCCTTATCCCGCCTACGAGCCAAAATCAAATACCGCCCCGTGATTTTTGAACTGATGCCGCCCGAATTCACACTGCTGCAACTGCAAAACAGCGTCGAAGCCATCAGCGGCAGATTGCTGCACAAGCAAAACTTCCGCCGCCAGATTCAGCAGCAAAACCTCATCGAGCCGTCGGATACCGGCGTATCAGGCAGTAAAGGCCGTCCTGC
>NZ_JBQCVF010000681.1:0-878 GCF_051962515.1 Neisseria sp. P0009.S007
CCGCTGCCTGCCTGCGCCGCTTTGCCTGCCTCCAAAACCGTAACGCGTACGCCGTGCTCCGCCAGTTTGCGCGCGGTTGCCGCGCCGGCGATGCCTGCGCCGATGATCAGGACGTGTTCGGGTGCGGCTTGATGTTCAGGCCGTCTGAACCAAGGTTTTAGAGGAACAGGGGAGGATTGGGGTATGGCTTCGGTTTGCCATTCGATATGATGGAAATGTTCGTGTAAGCGGTCGGCGCGATGTGGCGGAACCAGCCAGAGATGCACATCAGGCAATAGGTTTTCTAAAACATTAGCACTGTTGAACTGAAGACATTTCATGGCTTGAGCTAGACGGTTGTTCAGACGGCCTTCAAGCTCTGAGGGATGATTTGACAGCGGAAAATCGGGAATATGGTTTTCAGGCAGGCAGACAATCAAATAAAGCGGCACGGTATGTTGTTCGATAGCGCGGCAAAGGTCGGCAAGGGTGGGTGTAGTGTTCCAAGCAAGGCAGGTCATGATGAAAGGCCGTCTGAAAAAAGAGGCTTTATTGTAACGCGGTTTGCGCAGATAGAATATCCGAACGGGTTTTGATAGAATCGCATGATATTTTGATTTTCAATTGATTTTCATACAGGAATTTTATGCGTCGTCTTTTATTGTGCCTTCTCGCTTCCGGCTTGCCCGTTGCCTGTTTATCTGCGCCGCCGGATAACGGCAACAAAGCCGTTCAGTCCGAACGTTGGGCAACGCCCGTCAAACACGATGCCAACCTTTATCGCATTGACGACAAGCTTTACCGCAGCGAGCAGCCTGTTGCCGAAGATGGCGAAGCCATTGTCAAGCTG
Source organism: Neisseria sp. P0009.S007 (assembly GCF_051962515.1). NCBI lineage: Bacteria > Pseudomonadati > Pseudomonadota > Betaproteobacteria > Neisseriales > Neisseriaceae > Neisseria > Neisseria sp. P0009.S007. The sequence continues at coordinate 830 of NZ_JBQCVF010000681.1, forward strand.
GGCATTCAAAGCGTGATCAACCTGCGCTTTTTCGACCGCAACGATGACG
>NZ_JBQCVF010000682.1:0-876 GCF_051962515.1 Neisseria sp. P0009.S007
GACTGTTTCTTCCCAATCGGCAAACAAGAGGCTAAGTATAACATTTACAGCTATTTCATAGAATCATTTGCTCAAGATTCTGATATTTTGAAAGCAATATAAAACAATAAAGGCCGTCTGAAAATCATTCAAACAGCCTTTATTAGAATCAATTATGCAAATCTTTGTATGCCTTTGCACTTTTGATCAGAATTTCCCTATCGATTACAGCTCGACATGGTGGTTTTGTTGCTCAGAACCAAGATGACGCTCCAAATCAGACAAAATCTGCATCAGACCATGACGAACTTCTTCCGCATTGGCGGCAGGATTGCCGTTTGCATCCAAAGCGCCACGGCTGAATGTATCGATGTACGGTTCAAACGTATCTTTCAGTTTCAACAACTTAACTACATCTGAGCGCGTATATCTATCGCCACCGTATCCAATCACAACATTATTTTCATGCTGCCATTGGGCAAACTGAGCCGGACTGATTTGCACCAATTGGCACATTTCATCCAACGTAAAATAACGCTTGGCAGGAATAACCGGATTATTGTTGTTTGTCATAGTAATGCTCCACCATGCCTTTGAGTTTTTGGCTGGCATGGAAAGTTACCACACGACGTGCGGTAATCGGCACTTCTTCGCCTGTTTTAGGGTTACGGCCTGGGCGTTGAGGTTTGTCGCGCAATTGGAAATTGCCGAAACCGGAAATTTTAATTTCTTCACCACGCGCCAAAGTGCTGCGGATTTCTTCAAAAAAGAGTTCGACGATTTCTTTGGCATCATTCTTGGTGACGTTGCTGACTTTGTCGACCAAAATATCAGCCAATTCTGCTTTAGTTAGTGTCATGTGTTTACCTTCATTCAAACTGGTGCAATTATTACCAA
>NZ_JBQCVF010000683.1:0-875 GCF_051962515.1 Neisseria sp. P0009.S007
CTCATGTTCATCATGCGGTGCGGCGGGCAGGTATAGACATACACGCCTTCTTTGTCGAGCTTGAGCGTGAAGTCTTTACCGTCTTCGGAGAGGAAGTCGGCAACGCCGTCGGGCAGGGCTTTGCTTTGCACCCAGTGTCCGCTGTTAGTAGCTTTGAAGGTAACAGTGTCGCCGACTTTGGCGTTGACGTAGCCTGGCTCGAACACCATGCTACCGTCTTTGCCGTTGTCGAGCATTTTGATTTCATGATTGGCGGCGTAGGCGCCGAGGGAGGCGGTCAGCATCAGGAGGAAGAGTGATTTTTTCATGGGAAAGTCCTTTTTGTGAAGAGTATAAAATGATTGCTGGGGCTGGTTTCTTGATGGCAGATTTCCCAGCTAGGATTGCCGCATCGGGCGGATAACGGGCAGGCCTTTGCTGTCGTATAAAAGTTCGATGTCCACTTTGTACAGCCTGCCGATCATGTCCGCCTGCAATACGTCCTGCGGTGCACCCTGCGCCTGTACTTTGCCTTCGCCGAGCAGAATCACGCCGTCTGAAAACTGTGCGGCGAGGCTCAAATCGTGCAAGACCATCAGCGTAACCAGATTGTGTTCATGCGTGTATTGCACCACGCGTTCTAAAAGATTGAGTTGGTGGTGCATATCCAGCGCGCTGACCGGTTCGTCCAGCATCAGGATTTCGGGACGGCGCAGCATGACTTGGGCAAACATCACAAGCTGTCGCTGTCCGCCGGAAAGCCGCATGACGTCGCGGTGCGCCAGATGGCCGATGCCCAACTCCGCCATGATACTTGCAGCTTCGTGCAGCAGTTCGTCGCCGACGTGCATGTGCAGCGCGTCCATGCGGCCGAGCAACACGACTTCCAGCGCGGT
>NZ_JBQCVF010000684.1:0-875 GCF_051962515.1 Neisseria sp. P0009.S007
TCGTCAGCAGAGGAGCTCAGGTTGTTGTTGTACCAAAGGCCTTTGCTTTGAGTGTGGTCGGATTCTGTACGGTTGGTGGTTTTTACCGCGTTAGAATTGATATTGCCTGTGGCAGAAGCAGTCAGCGCGCCGGCATTGATGTTGGCTGCGCTCAGGTTGAGGCTGCCGCTATTGTTCAAAGTCAATGACTCGGATGCATTGATATTGCTGGCGGTAAAGGTTTCCGTTTTGTTGCGGTCCGAACGGAAGTGCTGAACATTTTGCGCCTCTTTGCCGCTGGAAGATTTGTTGGCAGAATGGCTGGTAACCGTGCCTTTGATGTCGGTATCGCGGGCAAACAATTCCATTTGTGCGCCGGTCAGATTGGCGGACTGGATGCTCAGGTTGCCTTTGCTGTCGATATTCAGGTAGCGGGTACCGGTAATGGCGGCATTTTGAATGTTTTGTTTGGCGCGTTTGTCGGTCGCGTGGATGCGGATGGTACCGGCGCGCATACTGCCGAAAATATGACCGTCAAGCACCGGCGCATTTGAAGCAGCGTCCAATGCTTCGATTTGTGCGGTTTTGTAGTCGAAGTTGCTTTTGCCTGAAGAAACATTGATGGCGTCGGCGGCATTAACGTTGGCTGATTTGCCGACAACCACTTGCGGCGCGAGCAGGTCAACCACGCGGTTGCCGCTCAAATTGCCGTTTACTTGCAGTTGTTTGCCATTGTCGCTGATATTGAAAGATTTCAACGCGCCGTCTGAAACGGTTGGCGTACCGACAACCAAGGATGCGCGGTTGGCATTCAGGATACTGCCGCCGTTGTGGGTAATGCCGTTAGGGTTTGCCAAAACATAGTCTGCGGCAATACCGAAGATCTCTTGCTGACC
>NZ_JBQCVF010000685.1:0-875 GCF_051962515.1 Neisseria sp. P0009.S007
ACCGCGCTGGAAGTCGTGTTGCTCGGCCGCATGGACGCGCTGCACATGCACGTCGGCGACGAACTGCTGCACGAAGCCGCAAGTATCATGGCGGAGCTGGGTATCGGCCATCTGGCGCACCGCGACGTCATGCGGCTTTCCGGCGGACAGCGGCAGCTCGTGATGTTTGCCCAAGTCATGCTGCGCCGCCCCGAAATCCTGATGCTGGACGAACCGGTCAGCGCGCTGGATATGCACCATCAGCTCAATCTTTTGGAGCGCGTGGTGCAATACACGCACGAACACAATCTGGTTACGCTGATGGTGTTGCACGATTTGAGCCTCGCCGCGCAGTTTTCAGACGGCGTGATTCTGCTTGGTGAAGGCAAAGTACAGGCGCAGGGCGCGCCGCAGGACGTGTTGCAGGCGGACATGATAGGCAGGCTGTATAAAGTGGACATCGAGCTTTTGTACGACAGCAAAGGCCTGCCCGTTATCCGCCCGATGCGGCAATCCTAGCTGGGAATCTGCCACCAAGAAACCAGCCCCAGCAATCATTTTATACTCTTCACAAAAAGGACTTTCTCCATGAAAAAAACCCTCTTCCTCCTGATGCTGACCGCGTCCCTTAGCGCATACGCCGCCAACCACGAAGTCAAAATGCTCGACAACGGCAAAGACGGCAGCATGGTGTTCGAGCCCGGCTACGTCAACGCCAAAGTCGGCGACACTGTTACCTTCAAAGCCGCCAACAGCGGCCACTGGGTGCAAAGCAAAGCCCTGCCCGACGGCGTTGCCGACTTCCTCTCTGAAGACGGCAAAGACTTCACGCTCAAGCTCGACAAAGAAGGCGTGTATGTCTATACCTGCCCGCCGCACCGCATGATGAACATGAG
>NZ_JBQCVF010000686.1:0-875 GCF_051962515.1 Neisseria sp. P0009.S007
AGGCCGTCCGGAGTAGGGAAGAGCGGCAGGAAGTTTTTGCCCAATGTGATGTGCAGATTGCAGCGTTTGGCAATTTCCACCGTGTTTTCCAAGGCTTCAGGCAAATCGGCGAAACGTTCGGCCATGGTTTCCGGCGGAATGAAAAACTGGCTCGGCGTGAAATCGCGCGGACGTTTTTTGTCCGTCAATACCCAGCCGCCTGCGATACACACCCGCGCCTCGTGTGCGTTGAAATCGTCGCGGCTCATAAACTGCGTCGGGTGTGTCGCCACCACCGGCAAACCCAGTTCCTCCGCCAGCTTCACGCTGCCCGAAACGCAAGCCTCCCATTCGGGGCGTTCGGGCAGGCGTTGCAGCTCTAAATAAAACGCATCGGGAAACCACGCCGCATATTTCAACGCCGCCGCACGCGCCGCGTCTTCATTGCCGTTTAAGAGATTCACGCCCACTTCGCCGTAATGCGCGCCGCTCAAACAAATCAAGCCGCTGTTGTCGCCGTTTTCCAGCCATTCGGGATTGAGTTCCGCATGATGGATATTACGGTCTTTGCCGACATAAGCCTCTGTCAAAAGCTCGCTCAAGCGCAGATAGCCCGCATCGTTGCGGATAATCAGCATGGCGCGAAATGGCTTGTCGGGCGCATTCGGATTGCCTATCCACACGTCCGCCGCCCCGATGGGCTTAATCCCTGCTCCGCGACAGGCTTTATAGAATTTCACCAAACCGAATTCGTTCATCAAATCGCTGATGCCCAAAGCAGGCAAACCGTATTCCTGCGCTTTGGCAATCAGTTTTTTAATCCGCACCATACCGTCGGTAATCGAGAATTCGGTATGCAGGCGCAGGGGGATGTAGGTCGGCTCGGTCATGGCAAA
>NZ_JBQCVF010000687.1:0-875 GCF_051962515.1 Neisseria sp. P0009.S007
GGTCAGCAAGAGATCTTCGGTATTGCCGCAGACTATGTTTTGGCAAACCCTAACGGCATTACCCACAACGGCGGCAGCATCCTGAATGCCAACCGCGCATCCTTGGTTGTCGGTACGCCAACTGTTTCAGACGGCGCGTTGAAATCTTTCAACATCAGCGACAATGGCAAACAACTGCAAGTAAACGGTAATTTGAGCGGCAACCGCGTAGTTGACCTGCTCGCACCGCAAGTTGTAGTCGGCAAATCAGCCAACGTTAATGCCGCCGATGCCATCAACGTTTCTTCAGGCAAAAGCAACTTCGACTACAAAACCGCACAAATCGAAGCATTGGACGCTGCTTCAAATGCACCGGTGCTTGACGGCCATATCTTCGGCAGTATGCGCGCCGGTACCATCCGTATCCACACGACCGACAAACGCGCCAAACAAAACATTCAAAATGCCGCCATTACCGGCACCCGCTACCTGAATATCGACAGCAAAGGCAACCTGAGCATCCAGTCAGCCAATCTGACCGGCGCACAAATGGAATTGTTTGCCCGTGATACCGACATCAAAGGCACGGTTACCAGCCATTCCGCCAATAAATCTTCCAGCGGCAAAGAAGCGCAAAATGTTCAGCACTTCCGTTCAGACCGCAACAAAACGGAAACCTTTACCGCCAGCAATATCAATGCATCCGAGTCATTGACTTTGAACAACAGCGGCAGCCTCAACCTGAGCGCAGCCAACATCACTGCCGGCGCGCTGACCGCCTCTGCCACAGGCAATATCAATTCTAACGCGGTAAAAACAACCAACCGTACAGAATCCGACCACACTCAAAGCAAAGGCCTTTGGTACAACAACAACCTGAGCTCCTCTGCTGACGA
>NZ_JBQCVF010000688.1:0-874 GCF_051962515.1 Neisseria sp. P0009.S007
GCTGTGTTTTTTCTGGCATGGCTGTTGCAGAAACTGGCACGATCGCTGTTGAGCAGTTTGATGTCTGCCGTTGGTTTAGGAAGCATCAACCGTTTGCTTGGCGGCGTATTCGGTGCAGTGAAAGGTGTGATTTTGGTGACACTGGCAGTGATGGTTTTTTCACACACTGATTTGCCGAAAACGGAAGAGTGGCAAAGTTCACACACAATTCCGTATTTTGAATCACTGGCCGATGCTGCGATGCCTTATCTGCCAGGGAAAGATACCGCAATGCCGCATCTTTCGGGTAAAGCAGCTGAAGTAGAAGAATTGGATGATTGAGTTTGACGGATTCAGACGGCCTATGGTTCGTCTGAATCCGCTTTTATTTGCGTAAATTTGACATCATATTGTCAACAATTCGAGCAAACTCATCTAAATTATTTTATAATGACAGCTTACCCATTTAATCTTCAAACTCGGAGAAGCACAATATGTGTGGTGTATTAGGTTTGGTTAGTCATGAGCCGGTCAATCAGATGTTGTATGATGGTTTGCAGATGTTGCAACACCGTGGTCAGGACGCAGCAGGCATTGTTACTGCCGAAGGCAATATATTTCATATGCACAAGGGCAAAGGCATGGTGCGCGAAGTGTTCCGTACCCGCAATATGCGCGACTTGGTCGGTAATGCCGGCATTGCACATGTCCGCTATCCGACTGCAGGCAATGCGGGCAGTAGCGCAGAGGCTCAGCCGTTTTATGTCAGCTCCCCATTCGGCATTGTTTTGGCACACAACGGTAATCTGACCAATACCGAAGAGCTCTATGAAAACGTATGCAACAAACACCTGCGCCACGTTAATACCAGCTCCGATTCTGAAGTCCTACTCAA
>NZ_JBQCVF010000689.1:0-874 GCF_051962515.1 Neisseria sp. P0009.S007
GGCATTTATGCCTATCGTGCAGGTTTCCTGCAACGCTATTCCGAAATGGAAGTTTCTCCTTTGGAAACCATTGAATCGCTGGAACAATTGCGCGTCCTGTGGCACGGTTATCCGATTGCCGTTGAAATTGCCCAAGAAGCGCCAGCCGCCGGCGTGGATACGCAGGAAGATTTGGACAGGGTAAGGGCTGTGTTCGAGGCCGTCTGAAAGGAAAAAACATGAATGATTTACGCCATTTGAGCCGTGAAGAACAAAAATTGCTTGCCGATGTGGCGAAGCTGGTAAGAGAAGACGAACAAGAATTTAACTATGACATGCTGAAAATAGAAGCGCCAGAGCAGGCAAGCGGCGAGTTTTGGTTCCGCATGGCAGAAATGCTCAGCACTTTGCCGCCCAACCAGTCGTTGGACTTGCGTATGAACGGCGGACGCTTAACCGTTGCCGTATCGATTTTGTCGGTATTGCTGCAAGACAATCCGGATGTTCCGCAGCTTTGGGCACAAAAAATCATTGCGCTCAACTATTTGGCTCATGGCCATCAAACTCGTGCAATCGGTTTGGCGCAGCAGCCTGACAAAGCGGCCGAAGCCAATGAGGAAGAATATTTGGCGAAAGCCTTATCGCAAAACTTGCTTTCCACTTTGAAAGACGCGATAGAGCGATTTCCTGAAGACTCATGGTTTATCGAAATGCGCGACGATGCATGGAAGCATTTCGGCCCGAAAGAGGCCGTCTGAAGTTTTGAACGATAAACACAAGCCGTGTAAAATTATCTGAACATTAAATCCGTCAACCAAAAGGACTCATCATGAAAGTATTATTGTTGGGCGCACCAGGCGCCGGCAAAGGCACACAGGCTCAATTCATCACTGCT
>NZ_JBQCVF010000690.1:0-873 GCF_051962515.1 Neisseria sp. P0009.S007
CCCCTATGCATCCCGACTTGTGTGACAGAATTTTAACACCACGGCCACATCACACAAGCAAATTCCCTGCTCGACTTGACGTTTAAATGCTGAAACGATACTATCAAAAAGACGAAATTTTATTATATATTTGATAACTTTATTTACTATGGCAAAACTAAAAACCATCGCTCTGACCGTTTCAAGCCTGTCGGCGGTTTCCGCCACAGCCTACGCACAAAACGCTACACCCAACCAAGTCGGCATGGCCATGATGCGCCTCAACTCCGCCCTGCTCGACCAAGCCAAAGCACAAACCTTCGGCTCCGGCAGCTTATGGGCATCGTTGCGTAAAGACTTCCGCATCAACGAAGTCAACACAGAACTGGTTCGCCGCCATGAAAACAAATTTGCTGCAAACAGCGCATATTTCGACCGCACCATCTCCCGCAGCAAACCTTATATGTACCATATTGCCAATGAAGTTAAAAAACGCAATATGCCCGCCGAAATTGCTTTGCTGCCTTTCATTGAAAGCGCATTCGTAACCAAAGCCAAATCACACGTCGGCGCATCCGGCCTGTGGCAATTTATGCCGGCTACCGGCCGCCACTTCGGCTTGGAAAAAACACCTTTGTATGACGGCCGCCACGATATTTACGCCGCTACCGATGCCGCATTGAACTACCTGCAATACCTGCACGGTATGTTCGGCGACTGGTCTTTGGCGCTTGCCGCTTACAACTGGGGGGAAGGTAACGTCGGTCGCGCCGTAAACCGTGCCCGTGCGCAAGGTTTGGAGCCGACATACGAAAACCTGCGTATGCCGAACGAAACACGCAACTACGTTCCCAAACTTTTGGCCGTCCGCAATATCGTTGCCAATCCGCAAAC
>NZ_JBQCVF010000691.1:0-872 GCF_051962515.1 Neisseria sp. P0009.S007
TACGGCATTCATTCCGTTACGGGCGAGATTCCGCAAAAAGAACAGGAATTGGTGGTCGGCGTCATCGGCCTGGTGGCCGTAGCGATGCTGACGTACATGATTTTGTGGATGAAGAAGGCCGCGCGTTCGATGAAACAGCATCTTCAGGATTCTGTCCAGTCGGCCTTGAACCACGGTAGCGGCCAGGGCTGGGCTTTGGTCGGCATGGCGTTTTTGGCCGTGGCGCGCGAAGGTTTGGAGAGTGTGTTTTTCCTGCTTGCCGTGTTCCAGCAAAGCCCGACGTGGTCTATGCCGATAGGCGCGGTGTTGGGGCTGTTGGCGGCGGTTGTCATCGGTACGCTGATTTATCAGGGCGGTATGCGCCTGAACTTGGCGAAGTTTTTCCGTTGGACGGGAGCATTTTTGATTGTGGTAGCGGCCGGTCTGTTGGCCGGTTCGTTTCGCGCGCTGCATGAGGCCGGTGTATGGAATGTGATGCAGGATATTGCTTTCGACACATCGAAATATTTGCATGAAGACAGCCCTTTAGGCGTGCTGCTCGGCGGTTTCTTCGGCTATACCGACCACCCGACCGAAGGCGAAGTCCTGATTTGGCTGCTGTATCTGGTTCCCGTCATGATTTGGTTTTTGCGCGGCAGTGCGCCGGCAAAAACGTTAACTAAATAAAAAGGAATGAAAATGAAAAAATTCAATCTGACTGCTTTGTACGTAATGTTGGCTCTGGGTTTGACCGCGTGTCAGCCGCCTGAAGCCGAAAAAGCCGCGCCTGCCGCTTCAGGCGCATCCGCTGCCGCTAATGCCGACGGTTCGGTCAATATCGGTGTGAACGATACTGCCTGCGAACCGATGGAATTGACCGTCCCCAGCGGCCA
>NZ_JBQCVF010000692.1:0-872 GCF_051962515.1 Neisseria sp. P0009.S007
TACGGCATTCATTCCGTTACGGGCGAGATTCCGCAAAAAGAACAGGAATTGGTGGTCGGCGTCATCGGCCTGGTGGCTGTGGCGATGTTGACGTACATGATTTTGTGGATGAAGAAGGCCGCGCGTTCGATGAAACAGCATCTTCAGGATTCTGTTCAGTCGGCCTTGAACCGCGGCAGCGGCCAGGGTTGGGCCTTGGTCGGCATGGCGTTTTTGGCTGTGGCGCGCGAAGGGTTGGAGAGCGTGTTTTTCCTGCTGGCCGTGTTCCAGCAAAGCCCGACATGGTCTATGCCGATAGGCGCGGTGTTGGGGCTGTTGGTGGCGGTTGTCATCGGTACGCTAATTTATCAGGGCGGTATGCGCCTGAACTTGGCGAAGTTTTTCCGTTGGACGGGCGCGTTTTTGATTGTGGTGGCGGCCGGTCTGCTGGCCGGTTCGTTTCGCGCGCTGCATGAGGCCGGCGTATGGAATGTGATGCAGGACATCGCTTTTGATACATCGAAATATTTGCATGAAGACAGCCCTTTAGGCGTGCTGCTCGGCGGTTTCTTCGGCTATACCGACCATCCGACCGAAGGCGAAGTCCTGATTTGGCTGCTGTATCTGGTTCCCGTCATGATTTGGTTTTTGCGCGGCAGCGCGCCGGCAAAAACGTTAACTAAATAAAAAGGAATGAAAATGAAAAAATTCAATCTGACTGCTTTGTCCGTAATGTTGGCTCTGAGTTTGACCGCGTGTCAGCCGCCTGAAGCCGAAAAAGCCGCGCCTGCCGCTTCAGGCGCATCCGCTGCCGCCAATGCCGACGGTTCGGTCAATATCGGTGTGAACGATACTGCCTGCGAACCGATGGAATTGACCGTCCCCAGCGGCCA
>NZ_JBQCVF010000693.1:0-872 GCF_051962515.1 Neisseria sp. P0009.S007
ATGTCAGCCAATGACGGAATGGCGTAATCATCGCCCACATCAACAGCATACCGAATACGCCCAAACACAAGCCAAACCAAATGCCCTGCATTCCTGTTTTGCCGACTTCTTCGGTTTTACCTGCGCCGTACAGCTGGGCAATCATCGGGTTCAATGCCGCCATCACGCCCATAAAGGTAATGTAAATCGTGGAAAACGCGCTACTGCCCAAAGCCACCGCGGCCAAATCTTCCTTACCTGCGCCACCGGCCATCACCGTATCGACAAAACCAATACCCACTTGCGCCACTTGCGCCAACAGCATAGGCAGGGCGAGGGCGGTAAGCAGGCGGGTTTCTTTTAAGAAAACAGGAAAGGCAAAGCGGTTGAGGTTCAGTAGCATAATGTGTGCGGTTTGAGGATAAAGGCCGTCTGAAAACGGAAATTTAAAATTATAAAGGGTAATGCTGATAAGCAGGCAATATGTTGTTTAATCGCTAAATTTTTCAGACGGCCTTAAATGTCGGATGTCTTTTTACTGCTTCCAACCAGCTGTCCGGCGTTTGAAACTGCATCAGGCCGTCTGAAAGTGATACTGCGGCTTGGGTAGTCAAAGCGCGGGTTAGTTTTTCGTTGGTTTCAGCATCGTAAATGGTGTAATCGATACGCAGGCAGCTTTCGATTTCAACGATGTCCATATTAACGCGGATTTTTTGGCCGAAACGGGCAGGGCGGATGTATTTGAGGTTCATCTGCACAATCGGCCAGCTGTACCCCTGCCGTCCCATTTCGTTGTAGTCGTAACCGATGGAAGATAAAAAAGCGCAACGTGCGGTTTCAAGGTATTTGACATAGTTGCCGTGCCACACGATGTGCATGGCATCTACGTCAAA
>NZ_JBQCVF010000694.1:0-868 GCF_051962515.1 Neisseria sp. P0009.S007
ATAGGTAATATGCTCACCAATAAAACTGGCAATGAAGTAATAGCTATGATCGTAGCCTTTATGGAAGCGCACATCGGCCGGTTGATTTGCTGCACGACAGGTTTCGATAAAATCTTCGGTGCGTAATTGTGTTGGCAAAAACTCATCTTCCAAACCCTGATCAATGCGCATACCTTGCACTTTATAGCCTTGTTGGATCAGCGAGCTGGCATCATATTGCTGCCATTTTTCGCGATCTTTCCCTAAATAGGCAGAAAAGGCTTTCTCCCCCCAAGACACGAGGCTAGGCGATAAAATGGGCGAAAAGGCAGAAACACTTTGATAACATTCCCGATTTCTCAGCGCCAATACCAATGCGCCGTGTCCGCCCATTGAATGTCCCATAATGGAACGTTTGCCATTGGTAGGAAATTTTTCCTCAATCAGACTAGGCAACTCATTCAAAATATAATCATACATTTGATAATTCGTCGCCCAAGGTTGCTCGGTCGCATTCAGATAAAAGCCCGCACCCTGCCCCAAATCGTAAGCATCATCGTTCGGCACTTGCTCTCCGCGAGGGCTGGTATCGGGGGCAACCACAATCACTTGATGTTCTGCCGCATAACGCTGGAAGCCTGATTTGGTAATGAAATTTTGTTCCGTACACGTTAAACCGGAAAGCCAATAAATCACACCAAGCGGTCGATTTTCCGGATTATTTGGCAAATAGACGGCAAATTTCATTTCGCATTGAAGCGTTTGGGCATGGTGTGCCCAAACTTGTTGCGAACCACCAAAAATTTGATGTCGTTCAATCAGTTTCATCGCGTACCTTAGTAATGAATAACAGCGCGGATCGATTTACCTTCATGCATTAACTCAAAGG
>NZ_JBQCVF010000695.1:0-866 GCF_051962515.1 Neisseria sp. P0009.S007
AAACCGCGGCCGACTTTGCCGTTAGGCAGTTTGCCGCTGACTTCGACGATGGCATCGGGGGTGTGGGCGATGAAGGTTACGGATTCATCCCATGCGGCGATGGCTTGGAGGATTTCGACAATGCGGCTGCCTTCGGTTTGGCGCACGTTCTCTTCAGGCAGGCAGCGGATAACGTCTTCAAAACTGCATTGGTTTTGCGCGGCCAGCATTTCCAGCACTTGGCCGAGATTTTTTTCCAATGATTGGCGCAACATGGTTTGTTGTTCGGCTGAAAGTTTTTGCATGGTTTGATCCTTTTCTTGAGTCGGAAGAGTGAGCATGAGTTTGCGGATAAGGGTAGGCGACCAATAACGGCCGCTGGTATTCAAACGGATCAGGCCGTCTGAATCAGGTTCTTTAAAAAGCTGCATTTCCTGCCATTGGGCAATCAGCTTTTGCGCTGCTTTGTTGCCGTCGAACAATAATGGATTCAGACGGCCTGTTTCAATATCGTGCTGGACTTTGCTGAGAAGTGCTTTATTTGGACTATGACCGCTCATAAATGCGATGTTTTTCTCGCCTTTCGGCGTGGCGAGATAACTCTCCAAATCGCCCTGCACCTGATAGCTGAAACCGCCGAAGTTACCGCCTGCTCCGGAGCCGAATGCTAAACAGGAAATATCGGATTTGATCAGGGTATTGTAGCGGTTGCGCTCGCCGCGGCCGGGATAGGCGAAGTGGCTGTTGCTGACCTGTTCCCAGCCTTTTTCCAGCAGTGTTTCAACCGTGTAGGCATATTGGTCTGCCTGAATATCGAAACCCGGCGGTGTCGGAAATGCGCCTTTTTCAATCATGCGGTTGATGGGCAGCATGGGATAAAGGTTGAA
>NZ_JBQCVF010000696.1:0-865 GCF_051962515.1 Neisseria sp. P0009.S007
GGATAAAGGTGTCGAGGATGTAGTCGTGCTCGGTGATGAAGGCGCGGGCGGCTTGGATGTCGAAGCGGTGGCTGCTGAAGATGCGGCAGAGGCGTGCGAAGAGACGGTCGCCATTGGGCATGAACACCATGACTTGGAGGCTGTTGCTTTGGGGGAGGATGCGGCTGCGGACGGCCGGACTTTGGGTGTCGTAGGCGAGGTTTGCGGTGTGCCAAAGGATTTCCCGCGTCTGATGACGGACGTAGTATGCGCTGCCGAGGATGCGGCGGAGTTTTTGTTGGTTTTTGAGGGGAACGGCCGCGCGCGTGAGCTGATCGGTCGAGGCTTGTTCGCGTCGGTTGGGGAGGCGTTCGGGATCGTGGTGTTTGCTGTTTAAAACGGCGGCGGTGCTGTGGTAGAGGGTTTGGAGCAGGCTGGCACGCCATGTGTTCCAAAGTTTGGGGTTGGTGCCGCGGATGTCGGCAATGGTAAGCAGGTAGAGTGCGTCGAGGTATTCACGTGTGGGAATACGGCGGCAGAAGGCTTGGAGGACGTGCGGGTCTTGGATGTCTTCTTTTTGGGCAACGGTGGACATGAGCAGGTGGTTTTCAACCAGCCATGCGAGGAGGTGGCTTTCTTCTTCGGTGTAGTAGTGGTTGGCGGCGAATTGTTGGGCGTCTTTGATGCCTTCTTTGGCGTGATCGCCGCCACGGCCTTTGGCGATGTCGTGCAGCAGGGCGGCGGTGTAGAGGACATGCGGTCGTGGGTAGGTCTGCATGATGGCGCTGGCCTCGGGCATTTCGTGGCTATGGGTTTCGATGGCGAGACGGCGCATATTGCGGACGACGGTCAGGATGTGGTCGTCTACGGGGTAAATATGGAAGAG
>NZ_JBQCVF010000697.1:0-865 GCF_051962515.1 Neisseria sp. P0009.S007
AATATTTTGGTATTTTAGCCAAATTTGGCATCTTTCGTAAGATTGTTTACAAAATAAAGGCCGTCTGAAACCTTATATTTTGGTTTCAGACGGCCTTATCCGTTGATTTCAGAGAAGAACCCTGAAAATCACCATCCTATCAGATTACAGAAGCTTGAGTCTGATCTTGGATTTGGTTCACAGCAGACAAAGAGTAGTAGTCGCCGTGACCGGTTACTTGGTAAGTGCTACCGTCAGCAAACTTGAAGTTTTCAACTTTGTGATCGTTTCCGGTGAACCAGTCATCGATGGTGATGCTGTCGTTAGTACCGACAGAAACAGTCAGGTTAGCACCAGATTTGCTCAGCAATACGTCGGAAGCTGCAACGCCTTTACCGAACAACAGGGTGTCATTACCACTTTCTTCACGGATGGTGTCATGACCGTAACCTTTGTCGAAGAAGTAAGTGTCGTTACCGGTACCGCCGATCAGGATGTCGTTGCCGACACCGCCGTCGAGGTAGTCGTTACCGTCTTTACCAACCAGACAGTCGTCGCCGGCCAAACCGTACAGATGGTTGTTGCCGCCGTTACCTTCGATGTTGTTGTTCAAAGAGTTACCGGTACCGTTCAGGTTTTGCATACCTTGCAAAATCAGGTTTTCAACGTGATCGGTCAGGGTGTAGTCGATAACGGTACGAACAGTATCGATACCGGCTTGTGCATTGCCGTACTCGATAACTTGGTCGTTGGCATTGTCAACGAAGTAAACATCGTTACCGTCGCCACCGCGCATGATGTCAGCACCTGAACCACCGTTCAGGTAGTCGTTACCGGCACCACCTTGCAGGTAGTCTTTACCTTCTTCACCGTACAGAGAGTCACC
>NZ_JBQCVF010000698.1:0-865 GCF_051962515.1 Neisseria sp. P0009.S007
CCGTCATTCCCAATGCCAACCTCAAATCCGAACGCTCCAACAGCTTTGAATTGGGGATGAAGTTCAAAAACGAACGCGCCCGTGCGCAAGTCACCGCGTTCTACAACCGTTACCGCAACTTCATCAACCGCACTGAAATCGGTACCTCCACTGTTGGCAGACGCCCGATTATCCAGTACCAATATCAAAACCTTGATCACGTCAAAACCTACGGTGCTGAAGCTTCTGCCGCCTACAAATTCCTGCCGGGCTGGCAAGTCTCCGGCAGCATCGCTTGGATGCGCGGTGAGCAGCAGGACGGCAAACCGTTGGATTCCGCTTATCCGCTCAACGGTGTTTTGGGTTTGGATTACACGCAGGAAAAATGGGGTGTCGGTACCAAGCTGCGCTGGTCGAAAAAACACAGCCGCGTCAGCAGCGACACTGTTTTCCAAGCGCCAGGTTATGGCGTATGGGATGTCGGCGCGTGGTACAAGCCGTTTAAAAACCTCGAAATCGGCGCAAACATCTACAACGTCGGCAACAAAAAATACTGGCAGCACGCAGATGTTGCCGGCATGAGCCGTACCAGTGTGATGGACTTGTACACTGAAACCGGCCGTAATTTCGCCGCAACCGTACAACTGAAGTTCTAATGTGATTCAACCGTTTTCAGACGGCCTGAGGAAGCGAGCAGGCCGTCTGAAAGCATGCGACAAGGAAAAACAATGAAACTCAAACTCCTCCTGCTTTCCGCGCTTATTTCGTTGGCCGGCACTGCACACGCGCAACGCATCGTCGTGTTGACACCCGATACGGCAGACATCGTTGCCGCGCTCGGCGCATTGGACGAAATCGTCGGCCGCGATCAGACCGTTCAAAATCC
>NZ_JBQCVF010000699.1:0-863 GCF_051962515.1 Neisseria sp. P0009.S007
GTACAATAACGCCTTTTGCTTCATCAAACGGACATAATAATGACTTCAACATTCAAACAATGGGTTAGCGTATGCGCGCTGGCGGTGGGGGCGTTTATTTTCAATACCACCGAATACATTCCGATTGCGCTTTTGAGCGACATCGGTCAGAGCTTTGGCAAAGCGGCAACGGAAGTGGGCATGATGATTACGGTGTATGCGTGGATTGTTGCGCTCCTATCGCTGCCGCTGATGCTGATGACGAAAAACATCGAACGGCGCAAATTATTGCTGATGCTGTTTGCACTGTTTGCGCTGTTTCACGCGCTGTCGTTCTTTTCTTGGAACTTCAACATCCTCTTGGTCAGCCGTATCGGGATTGCGCTGACACACGCGGTCTTTTGGTCGATTACGGCTTCTTTGGCGGTACGGCTTGCCCCCGCCGGCAAAACCAATCAAGCTTTGGGCTTGCTCAGTACGGGTACGGTTTTAGCGATGGTTTTGGGTATTCCGCTGGGGCGCGTGGTCGGGCAATACTTCGGCTGGCAGCTCAGCTTCCTACTGATCGGGGTTTGCGCTGCCGGCGTAATGCTGGTGTTGGCCAAAAACCTGCCTGCTTTACCCAGCCAAAATACCGGCTCTTTAAGCAGCCTGCCGAGTTTGTTCAAACGCCGCAACCTGATGCTGCTCTATACCATGACGGTATTGATTATTACGGCACATTTCACGGCATACAGCTATATCGAGCCTTTTGTATTGCAAGTTGGCGGATTTAAGGCTGAACAGGTCACCATCGTTTTGAGCCTATACGGTTTGGCAGGCTTCGCCGCTTCTTATCTGTTTGGCAAATGGTTTGCCAAATCGCAACGCCTGTTTATGCTTGG
>NZ_JBQCVF010000700.1:0-863 GCF_051962515.1 Neisseria sp. P0009.S007
GTTATGGGAGGTATAGGGTTTATAACAGGATTAATTTTAAACCCAATTGATGCAATAATGGCTATACCTGGTGGCATTGTTTATGCAATAGATACTTCCATTACAGCTGTTTGGAATACAGTTTTGGGATTGTTTAGATTGGTTACAGTATTTTTCTAGTTACTTATTTATATGATTAAAGGCCGTCTGAAAATGTTCAGACGGCCTTTTGATTTGATGTTTTAAATGACGCCCAATTCTTGCAAGCCGCGCAATACGCCGTCTTCATCGACACTTGGGCAGACGAATTGTGCGGCCGCTTTGGCAGCTTCTTCACCATTGCCCATGGCAACGCCAAAACCGACGGTTGACAGCATTTCCAAGTCGTTGAAGCTGTCGCCGAACGCCATTACTTTGCTCATATCAATCCCCAGTTTTTCCACTGCGTGGGCGATGCCGCGTGCTTTTGAACCTTCCTGTTTGAGTAGGTCCATGGCATGTTTGTGCCAGCGGACGGATTTGAAGCCGTGTTGTTGAATCAGCGGTTGCAGGATTTTTTCTTCTTCCTCATCCACAAAGACCAACATTTGATAAACGGGTTGTTTACGGAAATATTCTTTGTCAGTCAGGAAGTTGGGCAGGATATGTGATAAGCCTTCGACAACGCGCAGCGAATGGGAGGAAACGGCAATTTCTTGGTTGTTGACGAACGCGTAGTCTATTTTGTGTTGTTCAAGCAGGTTGATGGCGGTTTCGATGTCGGCAATATCCAAGGGGTAGCTTTGCAGGGGTTTGCCGCGAAAGGAGATATATTGGCCGTTGATGGTAACGAGCATGTCGATACCGCATTCTTGAATCAAGGCTTTGACTTTGGCGGGAATGGC
>NZ_JBQCVF010000701.1:0-863 GCF_051962515.1 Neisseria sp. P0009.S007
CGCCCGCGCCCTGCACGACCGGCTCTAAAATAAAGGCGGCGATATCCGCATGATGCGCTTCAAACAAGGCGCGGACATGCTGCAAATCTGCCTCGTCCCATTCATCGTCGAAACGGCTTTTCAGATTATCGACAAAATAACGCTGCGGCAGAGCACTGCCGAAAATATAATGCATCCCCGTTTCCGGATCGCAAACGGACATCGCGTTCCAAGTATCGCCGTGATACCCGCGCCGCACCGTCGCAATATTCTGCTTCGCCGTCAAACCCCGCGCCTGCTGGTACTGCACTGCCATTTTCAACGCAACTTCCACCGAAACCGAACCCGAATCCGCATAAAAAATACGGTCCAGCCCCTGCGGCAAAATCCCGACCAACAACTTGCCCAGTTCCACCGCCGGCTCGTGCGTCAAACCGCCGAACATCACATGCGACATCTGCTTAATCTGCGCCTCAACCGCCTGATTCAAAACGGGATGATTGTAGCCGTGTATCGCACACCACCAAGACGACATCCCGTCAATCAGCCGCGTTCCGTCCGCCAATTCGATGTGCACGCCCTCCGCTCGGCGCACCGGATAAACAGGCAACGGATCGGTCATGGATGTATAGGGATGGAGCAGATGGGCGCGGTCGAAATCGAGTAGGGAGGAATGTTCAGACATGTTTAAAACAATGGTTTGATTAGTTTCATTATTATATAACATATTTCCTATTTCAGACGGCACGTCTTCCGTACTGCATCAACGCCAATCCGCCTACTGCCGCCAAACAGCCGGCAACCAAGGAAACATGCAATGCCTCGCCCAAAAACCAAGCGGAACACAAAATACCGAATACCGGCACCAAAGTGATGTACGCCGC
>NZ_JBQCVF010000702.1:0-861 GCF_051962515.1 Neisseria sp. P0009.S007
TATCCGCAGTGGACGGCTTCGCTGTGGCTGCTGACGGCGACTTACGCGCTGTTGGCGTATCCGTTTGTGGCCAAAGACGTACTGGCCGCGTGGGACGGTTTGCCCAAAGATTACGCGGCGGCGGCGCGCACCATGGGCGCAAACGGTTTTCAGACGGCCTGTTATGTAACCGCGCCTTTATTGAAACCGGCCTTGCGGCGCGGTCTGACTTTGGCTTCGGCAACGTGTATCGGAGAATTTGCGGCCACATTATTCCTGTCGCGCCCCGAATGGCAGACGCTGACTACTTTGATTTACGATTATCTCGGGCGCGCCGGTGCGGACAATTACGGACGGGCGATGGTGTTGACGGCGCTATTGACCGCTTTGGCTTTGACGGCGTTTTTGCTGGTGGACGAAGCGGAAGGACAAAAGGCCGTCTGAACATGATCTGCTTAAATTCCCTTCACATTCACCACACTATTGCCGCGCCTTGTATCGAAAATTGATTGAATCCGCTATATAATTTGTTTTTAACCGCACTCAACACGCCCCTATCATGACCGATTTTGACACCAAACGCCTTGAAACCCAAGCCATGCTGGACAATGCCGACTTGCTGTTTGACCAAGAAAAATGCCGCGCGGCCTTGCAAAAAGTTGCCGACGACATCACCCGCGACTTGGGCGGCAAATATCCCCTGCTCCTGCCTGTGATGGGTGGTGCGGTGGTGTTTACAGGGCAGCTGTTGCCGCTGTTGCGCTTCCCTTTGGACTTTGACTACGTCCATGTTTCCCGCTACGGAGACAAACTCGCAGGCGGCGCGTTCAACTGGAAACGCATGCCCGACCCCGAGCAAATCAAAGGCCGTCATGTAGTCGT
>NZ_JBQCVF010000703.1:0-861 GCF_051962515.1 Neisseria sp. P0009.S007
GAATACTTCGGCACTGGTGTATTTGCCGTATGCCCAGCGTGCGGACGAATTGCTGCGAGGCGAAGACTCAAACGGTATGAATCCAGTACGGCGCGAACCTGCTGCGGTCAGATAGCTGAAACGCGAGCTGCCGTTGTTGCGGAAACGGTGTATTTCCGTACCGAGGCGCCATTGGGTTTGCGGCGTGAGATCGTAAGACAAAGTGCCGTAGAAAGTGTGATTGTGGCGCGATGTGTTCGGCAGATAATCGCCTCCATGGTCGCTGACCAAAATAGCTCGGCCGCGCAAGGTATTGTCTGCATTCAAAGGCTGATTGGCATCAAGGACGAAGCGGTAGTGGTTCCACGAACCGACACCGGCTTCTACGCTGACGGCAGGTTTGGCAGTCGGTTTTTTGCGTTCCAAAGCGACCGTACCGCCCGGTTCGCCCATACCGCCGTTGGACAAACCGCTTGCGCCGCGCACGACGACGACTTGGTCATACAATGCGCTGTCCAGATTGTTGGTGCCGCGGCGGATGGCTTTGTAGTCGTAAAGGAATTTGGGCGCGCCGTCCACGGAAATACTGTCAACGGCCTGACTGCGTGAAATAAACTCGCTGTGGCCGGATACGTTGTTGCCCATTTTGCTGTGGAACACGCCCGGTGTTTGTTTCAATACGTCCTGCAGGCTGTCCAAGCCTTGGTCTTCGATTTGTTTTGCCGTTACGACAGACAGGGACTGCGGCGTTTCGCGCTGGGTCAGGCGGATGCCTATCGCGGCGGAGGAAGCGGGAATGGTGTAGTTGGAAGTAGTCTGTTTACCGACTCCTTGGACGGTAACTGTCGGTAAATCGACACGTTCTTGCGGCTGGGTATTTTC
>NZ_JBQCVF010000704.1:0-860 GCF_051962515.1 Neisseria sp. P0009.S007
GCGGAAAATAATGAATTAGGCCGTCTGAAAGAGGGTGTTTCAGACGGCCTTAAGGGAATTTAACCTTTAAATACGGGAACAAGCTCCATTTGGCTCAATATTTGGGCGGCAATGTTGATGATGCCGAAGAGGAAGACCCAAACCATCAGCCAGAATCCGCCGTAAACTTTGTAGTTTTTGCCGGCACCGAATTTATGGCGCGAGCGGTAGAGCAGCATGGCGGGGATGATGCCGGTCCAGATGGTGGCGGCCAGGCCGACGTAGCCGATGGCGGTAACGAAGCCGGTAGGGAAGAGCAGGCAGGAAATCAAAGGCGGCAGGAAGGTCAGTGCGGCGGTTTTGGTGCGGCCGGAGATGCTGTCGTTCCATTTGAAGATGTCGGCAATGTAGTCGAACAGGCCGAGCGTTACGCCGAGGAAGGAGGTTGCGATCGCCATGTAGGAGAACAGGGTCAACACTTTGTCCATATTGCCGGTTTGGGCGAACTTGGACAGCGTTTCGATCAGGACGGAAACTTGTCCTTCTGCGGCGATAACCGGTGCGAACTCGTTACGCGGCAGGTTGCCTTGGATGGCGATTTGCCAGAGGATGTAAATCACAAGCGCAATCAGCGTTCCTACCCATAGGGATTTGGCCACTTTGGGCGCGTCGCCTTTAAAGTATTTGAGCAGGCTGGAGACGTTACCGTGGAAACCGAATGAGGCAAGGCAAACGGGCAGGGCGGTAGCGACATAAATCCAGTAGCTGGTGCCGGCAGGGGCTTGGGTGTCAAACAGGACAGGCATTTTGGCATCGGCAATCAGGCCGCCGGTTGCCCAAATAAAGGTCAATACCATGCCGCCGATGAGGATGCTGGTGAA
>NZ_JBQCVF010000705.1:0-860 GCF_051962515.1 Neisseria sp. P0009.S007
TTCACCAGCATCCTCATCGGCGGCATGGTATTGACCTTTATTTGGGCAACCGGCGGCCTGATTGCCGATGCCAAAATTCCTGTCTTGTTCGATACCCAAGCCCCTTCCGGCACCAGCTACTGGATGTATGTCGCCACCGCCCTGCCCGTTTGCCTTGCCTCATTCGGTTTCCACGGCAACGTTTCCAGCCTGCTCAAATACTTTAAAGGCGACGCGCCCAAAGTAGCCAAATCCCTGTGGTCGGGTACGCTGATTGCCTTGGTGATTTACATCCTCTGGCAAATCGCCATCCAAGGCAACCTGCCGCGCAGCGAGTTCGCACCGGTTATCGCCGCTGAAGGCCAAGTTTCCGTCCTGATCGAAACGCTGTCCAAGTTCGCCCAAACCGGTAATATGGACAAAGTGTTGACCCTGTTCTCCTACATGGCAATCGCAACGTCCTTCCTCGGCGTAACGCTCGGCCTGTTCGACTACATCGCCGACATCTTCAAATGGAACGACAGCATCTCCGGCCGTACCAAAACCGCCGCGCTGACCTTCCTGCCGCCTTTGATTTCCTGCCTGCTCTTTCCTACCGGCTTCGTTACCGCCATCGGCTACGTCGGCCTGGCAGCAACCATCTGGACAGGCATCATCCCCGCCATGCTGCTCTACCGCTCGCGTCATAAATTCGGCGTCGGCAAAAACTACAAAGTTTACGGAGGATTCTGGTTGATGGTTTGGGTCTTCCTCTTCGGCATCATCAACATTGCCGCCCAAATACTGAGCCAAATGGAACTTGTCCCCGTATTTAAAGGTTAAATTCCCTTAAGGCCGTCTGAAACACCCTCTTTCAGACGGCCTAATTCATTATTTTCCGC
>NZ_JBQCVF010000706.1:0-860 GCF_051962515.1 Neisseria sp. P0009.S007
AAAAATATCTTCCTTACATAAAACCTACTATAATGCCATCTTTTGACATATTTACATTCACTCAGCATCATTGCACCGCTGATTGGCTTTGATGCACCCATTTGATTTTATAAGAAATAACGATGAAAAGTTTGGGCAGTACTTTATTTATCCTCGGCGTATTGGCATTCGGTTTGAATTATATGAACGCCGTCCCCAAAGTCTTGGCCTGGATTTACGAATGGGGCGAAGATACCGCCATGTGGATTAAAGCAGGCATTACAGGTAGTGGCGCTTTACTGTGGTTAGCAGGCAACTTCCTTGAAAAACCTGCAGAGGTAGAAGCAGAACAGGAAGAAGAATAAATGCCATAAAAGGCCGTCTGAAAAGTTTCAGACGGCCTTTTATAGGTTCACAAAACAGTGCCTACTTTATGTTCGAAAGTATGTCTTAATCGGATAAATTGCTGTTTATCCGAACTTCACTTCTGCCCCGAATACTTCCTGCCACAGTTTTCGCACATTGCCATAGTGGGTCAGCAATTCGTCCGTCACTTCGGTTTTTTTGGCGTCGCGCAGTTTGGTGTTGTGTTGCTGCTGGCGGTAGAAGCGGTAGGCGGTGCGGCTTTGTTCAGCGAGGGTTTTGTCGATGAGGTCGCAATCGGCAGCGATGTTCAGCAGGGCGATGTTTCCGTAGTTGTCCAAGAGTTGCGGATACTGGCGGGCATGGGCAAGTATCAGATATTGGACGATAAATTCAACATCAACCACACCGCCGCGCGCGTATTTGACGTTGCTGTCGGTCGGCGGATGAGTGGGGAACATTTTTTCGCGCATTTCGATGATTTCGCCTGCTAAAACGGTTTGGTCGCGTTCGGCAGT
>NZ_JBQCVF010000707.1:0-860 GCF_051962515.1 Neisseria sp. P0009.S007
CTGCGTCATCGCGTACGGCGGCAAGGCGTTCGGCCAGTACGTCGTAACGATCCAAGTCCAAATCGATGATTTCATAACTGCCGACATTGCCGTCCTCCATACTGCGTCTTTGGTTTTTGGGAGGGGCGGTTTGTAAAAGTACTCCGGGAATTTGACACGATTCCACCAATAAAAACAGGCAGATTTGGGCAACGTGTGTACCTGTCGTGATGTGGGTGAGATAGGTTTCCTCTTCTGTATCAAATGGATAGCTTGCTGCCCAATCGTGCAGCTTGGTATAAACCTCGGAGAAGTCCCACGGGTTTGCCAGCTCCATAGGCACGAGATTGACGACTGTGTGGGGCGACACCCGCTGAATATCGGCTTTTACATGATCCGCCAGTTCGCGGTATTTTTCCGCATAAAATAGCTCCATGCGGTCAAGATGAAAATCCTGACGCTGATTCATGGCGACATTCGGCCGCCACTTCTGCCAACGCCCTTGACCGAAACCGCTGTCCAACACCGTGCCGAGAAAGCTGACGGCGACTTGTTTTTTAGGGTTGGTATTCATGTTTCAGACGGCCTTTAAATTATTTTTTCTAAGACAAATTTGCCGTTTACTTAACCGCAGGCGTTTGTCCAAATCATCGAATCGCATCATATATCCTTTTATATTTTATTTTCTATATAACTATCTATAAATATATTTTTTAGTATTCTACGCTTCTTGCTAATAAAAGCCACTTTAAAATATATTTTCTTTATATTCAATAAATTAAAAATTATATTTATAAAAATTCCATTCTTGGCACGCTGTTGGCTATGTTGTGAATGTAACGATACAGCAGATGCTTCGGGAAATACAGTTACCGGAGAAA
>NZ_JBQCVF010000708.1:0-858 GCF_051962515.1 Neisseria sp. P0009.S007
GCCAAAGGCATGGAATTTGAACCCGAACGCGGTATCCGCTGCACCATGTGTTTCGATATGCGTTTTGAAAAAGCGGCGCAATACGCCCATGAAAACGGCTTCCATGTTTTCACCAGCTCACTGGGCATTTCACGCTGGAAAGACATGAAACAGATCAACGGCTGCGGCCATCGCGCCGCCGAGCCGTATGATGACTTGGTTTATTGGGATTTTAACTGGCGCAAAGGCGGCGGCAGCGCACGCATGATTGAAATCAGCAAGCGTGAGCATTTCTACCAACAAGAATATTGCGGTTGCGCCTACTCCCTGCGTGACTCCAATGCCCACCGCAAATCGCAAGGCCGCATCCCCATCAAGCTGGGCGTATTGTATTACGGTGATGAATCCACACAATACGAGCCTCAAGCCGAAAACAAAATCATTGTTGAGAAATAAATATCAAAGGCCGTCTGAATGTTTCAGACGGCCTTTGTTTAAATCAGATGATTAACGGCGGCGGAATTTACCGTGATCAAAATCATCAAATGCCTGATAAGCAGCTTGGCATTGAATTTTTTGCTCGGCATAAGGCAAACCGCGGAATGCTTTTGCCGCTTTACGGTTTTCCCTCAATTCGGCCTTGTTGCCTTTGTAGCGATACCAAGCGGCACGGCGCTCAAGGTATCTCTTACAAGCAGGATGCAATTTGTTTTTCTTCGCCTGTTGGTGTTTGCTCACATGATGGCCATGCGGTTTGGCCGCCGCTTCGGCAGAATAAGTATCCAAGCTCAATACGGCAACCGCCGCCAGTGCGGAACCTAAATTTTTCAACATTAACATGATTCGCCTCCTAAATAGTTTTTCCATTATATGTTTCGC
>NZ_JBQCVF010000709.1:0-858 GCF_051962515.1 Neisseria sp. P0009.S007
ATAATAAAGGTTTCGCCCAAGGCTTGGATAATTTCGCCCTTCATGCTGACGATGGTCTCAACAGCACTTTCAAATGTCAAATTTGCCATATTAGTCCTCTCGAATCAGCTCTTGCCCGATTTTGGATTGGGCATGGATTTGGTTGCCGTGTACTTCAACGATTTCCAGCAGACGGCCTTTGTCTAAGAGGGCGGCACGGTCGCACAGGCGGCGGATAACGCTCATTTCGTGGGTAACGATGACGATGGTTACGTTAAAGCGTTTGTTGATGTCTTCCAAACACTTCAAAACGCTGCGCGTAGTGGCAGGGTCGAGGGCGGAAGTGGGTTCGTCGGCGAGGATGACTTGAGGTTGCGGCGCCAGCGCGCGGGCAATGCCGACACGTTGTTTTTGACCGCCGGAAAGTTGGGACGGGTAATGGTTGGCACGGTCTTGCAAATCGACGATTTCCAAACATTCTTCGACACGCGCTTGGATTTTTTTAGACGGCCATTTGGCAATTTCTAAAGGAAAGGCGACGTTTTCGGCAACGGTACGGTTGCTCAACAGGTTGAACTGTTGGAATACCATGCCGATGTTTTGTCGGGCGTGGCGCAGTTGCGTGGCGTTGAGCGCGGTCAGTTCTTGGCCGCACACGCTGACGGTACCTGTATCCGGACGTTCCAATAAGTTAATCAGGCGCAGCAGTGTGGATTTGCCTGCGCCGGAGTAGCCCATCAGGCCAAAGATTTCACCCTGTTTGATTTCGAGGCTGGTCGGTTCGACAGCGACAAAGTCTTCTTTGTCGCGTGTTTGATAGTGTTTGGAGACGTGATCCAGAATAATCATGGTTTATCCGTGTTTTCTTTAATTCGTGTG
>NZ_JBQCVF010000710.1:0-858 GCF_051962515.1 Neisseria sp. P0009.S007
GCGAAACATATAATGGAAAAACTATTTAGGAGGCGAATCATGTTAATGTTGAAAAATTTAGGTTCCGCACTGGCGGCAGTTGCCGTATTGGGTTTGGGTGCTTATTCTGCCGAGGTGGCAGCCAAGCCGCATGGCCCTCATGTGAATAAACACCAGCCAGCGAAGAAAAACAAATTGCATCCTGCTTGCAAGAGATACCTTGAGCGTCGTGCCGCTTGGTATCGCTATAAGGGCAACAAGGCCGAGTTGAGGGAAAACCATAAAGCGGCAAAAGCGTTCCGCGGTTTGCCTTATGCCGAGCAAAAAATCCAATGCCAAGCCGCTTATCAGGCATTTGATGATTTTGATCACGGCAAATTCCGCCGCCGTTAATCGTCTGATTTAAACAAAGGCCGTCTGAATGTTTCAGACGGCCTTTGATATTTATTTCTCAACAATGATTTTGTTTTCGGCTTGAGGCTCGTATTGGGTGGATTCATCACCGTAATACAACACGCCCAGCTTGATGGGGATGCGGCCTTGCGATTTGCGGTGGGCATTGGAGTCGCGCAGGGAGTAGGCGCAACCGCAATATTCTTGTTGGTAGAAATGCTCGCGCTTGCTGATTTCAATCATGCGTGCGCTGCCGCCGCCTTTGCGCCAGTTGAAATCCCAATAAACCAAGTCATCGTACGGCTCTGCAGCGCGATGGCCGCAGCCGTTGATCTGTTTCATGTCTTTCCAGCGTGAAATGCCCAGTGAGCTGGTGAAAACATGAAAGCCGTTTTCATGGGCATATTGTGCCGCTTTTTCAAAACGCATATCGAAACACATGGTGCAGCGGATACCGCGTTCGGGTTCAAATTCCATGCCTTTGGC
>NZ_JBQCVF010000711.1:0-857 GCF_051962515.1 Neisseria sp. P0009.S007
ATATATTGGCCGTTGATGGTAACGAGCATGTCGATACCGCATTCTTGAATCAAGGCTTTGACTTTGGCGGGAATGGCGGCTTTCGGACGGCCGGTGGCAATGGCAGTTAAAATGCCTTTGGCTTTCAATGCGCGCATGGCTTGGGCAACCGAAGGACGCAGGGTATCCGTGTATTTGCGGTAGAGGGTGTCGTCGATGTCAAAGAAGATGATTTCAGGATTGTTCATGGTTTACTCATCGGGCTGGGTATACACAGCTTTCATTGAAAATTGTGTGAACAGCTTGTGTATAAATTGGTTTAGTATTTGATTGCTATTATAAAAATAAGTTCTGATTAAAATTTAGGCAGAGTTTTATTTTGAGAATAAAGCGGAAAGTTATTCACAATAGGCCGTCTGAAAATTTGGTTTTCAGACGGCCTTGTTTTAAGCAATCAAACGGATATTTTCTTTGTCTTGTCTGAATTTGTTTTTAATCACGAGAGGCAGGCTGCTGTCGAAATACCAGCTTCCATCAGGCAATGCCAACGCGCCGCCGGCGCAGAGCAGGGTAATGCTGTTTCCGGTCAGGGGGTCGGTTTCGGTAATTTCAATTTCGTGCGCTTTGCCCCAATCAGTTACGGGGAGTAGGGCAGCAAGCTCGGTAATGCGTTGGTTTTGATGTTTGATGCCGTTTGGCTGGCGGCAGTTGCCATTGCATTTTCCGACAGCCTCAACAGGGCAGGGTTCGCCCTTTGCGTAGCCGGTCGGCAAAATATTGAGCGAATCTGGGCAGAGTCTGTGTTCTTGCGACCATTGCGTCAAAGCGCGTTTGGCTGCTTTTTTGTGGGCAAACAAACCGTAAGGACGCCAGTTTCT
>NZ_JBQCVF010000712.1:0-857 GCF_051962515.1 Neisseria sp. P0009.S007
AAAGGCAAATCCGATGCCGAAGTAATGCGCTTCTGCCAAGCCTTTATGACCGAACTCTACCGCCACATCGGCGCCGATACCGACGTTCCTGCCGGCGACATCGGCGTAGGCGGCCGCGAAATCGGCTATCTGTTCGGCCAATACAAAAAAATCCGCAACGAATTTGCTTCCGTCCTGACCGGCAAAGGCCTCGAATGGGGCGGCAGCCTGATTCGCCCTGAAGCCACCGGCTACGGCTGCGTGTATTTTGCCCAAGCCATGTTGGAAACCCGCAACGACAGCATTGAAGGCAAACGCGTGTTGATTTCCGGCTCCGGTAACGTGGCGCAATACGCTGCCGAAAAAGCCATCCAACTGGGTGCAAAAGTATTGACCGTTTCCGACTCCAACGGCTTTGTCCTCTTCCCTGATAGCGGTATGACCGAAGCGCAACTGGCCGCTTTGATCGAGCTGAAAGAAGTACGCCGCGAACGCGTGGCCACTTACGCCAAAGAACAAGGCCTGCAATACTTTGAAAACCAAAAACCGTGGAACATTGCGGCCGAAGTTGCCCTGCCTTGCGCCACCCAAAACGAATTGGACGCAGACGCTGCCAAAATCCTGCTGGCAAACGGTTGCTATGTGGTTGCCGAAGGTGCGAACATGCCGTCAACTTTAGGCGCAGTCGAACAATTTATCAAAGCCGGCATCCTCTACGCTCCGGGCAAAGCCTCCAACGCCGGCGGCGTAGCAACTTCAGGTTTGGAAATGAGCCAAAACGCCATCCGCCTGTCTTGGACCCGTGAAGAAGTCGACCAACGCCTGTTCGACATCATGCACAACATCCACGAATCCTGCCTGAAATACGGCAAAGTCGG
>NZ_JBQCVF010000713.1:0-857 GCF_051962515.1 Neisseria sp. P0009.S007
ACGCAGGAAGACTAATCCGATAATCTTATAAAAATATCATTCTTTCGGCCTATAAACAACCTGTCTAAAATAATTGTGTGGTTATGATAAGAAAAAACAGGGGTTTAATGTAAAATCATGTTATGATAAAATTCATCTCAAGTGAATTAAATCATAAAAATAAGGTTTCAGACGGCCTGAAACCTTGAAACTTATCCAATAAACGCAACATCTTGAACCACACTCCATACTCTGCTTCGCAAAGGACTACCAAAATGAAAATTTTCGCACTGATATTGGCCGGCGGGCAGGGAAGCCGGATGGGAGGTGTCGATAAGGGGTTGGTACAATGGCACAATAAAGCCTTGATAGACCACGTTATCGAAAAAATCCGCCCGCAAGTCAGCCATATCGCCATCAGTGCCAACCGCAACCTTGAATCTTACGCCCAACGCAGCGCGCACGTTTTCTCGGATGCGCGCCAATGGCAGCATTACGGTCCTTTAGCCGCCTTATGTACTGCCGCCAACGATTTACAAATTGCCACTGCCGATTGGCTGCTTATCGTCTCCTGCGATATGCCCCGCCTGCCTGAAAACTTGGTTTCCCAGTTTGAGACCATCG
Source organism: Neisseria sp. P0009.S007 (assembly GCF_051962515.1). Taxonomy (NCBI): domain Bacteria; kingdom Pseudomonadati; phylum Pseudomonadota; class Betaproteobacteria; order Neisseriales; family Neisseriaceae; genus Neisseria; species Neisseria sp. P0009.S007. Next base: position 604 of record NZ_JBQCVF010000713.1, read on the forward strand.
CCAAACGCACGCCGTTGTGCAATGCATTTTACGTTGAAACCCCGTCCAGGCCGCATTACAGCGTGATGTTTATCCGTCCGCAAATCCTGCAAAGCACCGTGCCATACCTTTATTCAGGAATGCGCAGCATCCGCGGCTGGTTGCAACAACAGCGCGCGCGGGTTGTCCATTTCCCTCATGAGCAGGATTTTATCAGCTACAACACGGAAAACGATTTGGCCCAGCCTTTGTAGTTGGGTCAGTAAGGGGACTAA
>NZ_JBQCVF010000714.1:0-857 GCF_051962515.1 Neisseria sp. P0009.S007
ACCCTGATGTGGCGCTTCATGCTTGCCGACAACCTCACCGACTGCGCCAAAATGATTGCCGAAATCAGCAACGGCAAACGCATGACGCGCGAGCGTTTGGAACAAAACATGATTAAAATGCGCCAAATCAACGCCCGTATGGTCAAAAGCCGCAGCCATCTGGCCGCCACATCCGGCGAAAGCCACATCAGCAACAATATGATGGAAGCCATGCAGCATGCTCACCGCAAAATCGTCAACACCACCGAGCTGCTCCTGACCACCGCCGCCAAACTTCGCGCGCCCACGCTCAACGAAAGCGAAATCCGCCTGCTCGACCGCCACTTCAACCAACTCCAACGCGAACTGCGCCTGACCGTCCGCCTCATCAAAGGCCACTACGCCCGCCGCATCCGCATTGATACTTCGCTCAATACCGAACTAAGCAAACCGGCCGCCCGCCTGCATTACGACTGGCAAGGCTTCCTTTGGCTCAGCACCAATATGCGCAACGAAATCGCCGCTTTGGTGATCCTGTTGCAACGTTCGCGCAATAAATGGTTGGACAAAAAAGAGTTGCAACGCCTGAAAGAACACCTGCGCAACGATACCGATCCAGAGCAACAATAGACCGTCTGAAAAACACAAACTCAAAATAAAAGCGAATTAGCCGCCGATGGCATCGGCCAATAAAAAAGGCCGCCTGAAACACAATAGTTCAGACGGCCTTTCAATCAATCCAATCAACAATAAATGCTACATAAAGCAAAATCCCCTGCGATTGCAGGGGATTTTTATATTTGGTTGCGGGAGCAGGATTCGAACCTACGACCTTCGGGTTATGAGCCCGACGAGCTACCATGCTGCTCCATCCCGCG
>NZ_JBQCVF010000715.1:0-857 GCF_051962515.1 Neisseria sp. P0009.S007
CCGACTTTGCCGTATTTCAGGCAGGATTCGTGGATGTTGTGCATGATGTCGAACAGGCGTTGGTCGACTTCTTCACGAGTCCAAGACAGGCGGATGGCGTTTTGGCTCATTTCCAAACCTGAAGTCGCTACGCCGCCGGCGTTGGACGCTTTGCCCGGAGCGTAGAGGATACCGGCTTTGATAAATTGTTCGACCGCGCCCAAAGTTGACGGCATGTTCGCACCTTCTGCAACCACATAGCAACCGTTTGCCAGCAGGATTTTGGCGGCATCTGCGTCCAATTCGTTTTGGGTGGCGCAAGGCAGGGCGACTTCGGCTGCGATGTTCCACGGTTTTTGGTTTTCAAAGTATTGCAGGCCTTGTTCTTTGGCGTAAGTGGCGACGCGTTCGCGGCGTACTTCTTTCAGCTCGATCAAAGCGGCCAGTTGCGCTTCGGTCATGCCGCTGTCAGGGAAGAGGACAAAGCCGTTGGAGTCGGAAACGGTCAGTACTTTTGCACCCAGTTGGATGGCTTTTTCGGCAGCGTATTGCGCCACGTTGCCGGAGCCGGAAATCAATACGCGTTTGCCTTCGATGCTGTCGTTGCGGGTTTCCAACATGGCTTGGGCAAAATACACGCAACCGTAGCCGGTGGCTTCAGGGCGAATCAGGCTGCCGCCCCATTCTAGGCCTTTGCCGGTCAGGACGGAAGCAAATTCGTTGCGGATTTTTTTGTATTGGCCGAACAGATAGCCAATTTCGCGGCCGCCTACGCCGATGTCGCCGGCAGGAACGTCGGTGTCGGCGCCGATGTGGCGGTAGAGTTCGGTCATAAAGGCTTGGCAGAAGCGCATTACTTCGGCATCGGATTTGCCTTT
>NZ_JBQCVF010000716.1:0-856 GCF_051962515.1 Neisseria sp. P0009.S007
TGGGCAAATCCTTATATCTGGATTCTCTTAGGCGTCTTGCTTGCTACCGGCGCACTCGGTTTTTACGACGACTGGCGCAAAGTGGTTTATAAAGACCCTAACGGCGTGTCTGCCAAATTTAAAATGGTGTGGCAGTCCAGCGTTGCCATCATCGCCGGTTTGGCGTTGTTCTACCTAGCGACAAATTCCGCTAACAATATCCTGATTGTTCCCTTCTTCAAACAAGTTGCCTTACCGCTTGGCGTAGTCGGCTTCTTGGTATTGTCCTACCTGACCATCGTCGGCACATCCAATGCCGTTAACCTGACCGACGGTTTGGACGGCTTGGCTGCATTCCCAGTTGTACTTGTTGCAGCCGGTCTTGCCATCTTTGCTTATGCCAGCGGCCACTCCCAATTTGCCCAATACCTGCAATTGCCTTACGTTACCGGCGCAAACGAAGTGGTGATTTTCTGTACCGCCATGTGTGGCGCATGTCTCGGCTTTTTGTGGTTTAACGCTTATCCGGCACAAGTCTTTATGGGCGACGTCGGTGCGCTCGCGCTCGGTGCGGCACTCGGTACCGTTGCCGTCATCATCCGCCAAGAATTTGTCCTCGTCATCATGGGCGGCCTGTTTGTTGTTGAAGCTATTTCCGTTATGTTGCAGGTCGGGTGGTACAAACGCACCAAAAAACGCATCTTCCTGATGGCGCCGATTCATCACCATTACGAACAAAAAGGCTGGAAAGAAACCCAAGTCGTCGTCCGTTTCTGGATTATCACCATCGTCTTGGTGCTGATTGGTTTGAGTACCCTCAAAATTCGCTAAATCTCCAAAGGCCGTCTGAAACTTTCAGACGGCCATTATGTAAGGT
>NZ_JBQCVF010000717.1:0-856 GCF_051962515.1 Neisseria sp. P0009.S007
CATCAATACGGTGTTGCTGGCTGCTTTGTTGCAGGCGGCGTTGGGCAATCGCCACTTGTGCGTTTTGCTCCGCCATTTTCAACCAGACTTTGCGTTCGCCTATGGTTTTGGTGACAAATTGCATTTGTTTGCCGTGTTCGCCTTCCAAAGCCTCTTTCAGCGCATCGGGAACGGGAAAGTTGCTGATGATGATGTCGGGTTTGCTTTTGCCCAGATAGTGTTGGGCGACGAAGGCTTCGGCGTAATCTTGCCCGTTTGGCTCGGGATCGTTTTTGGTGTCAGGGAAAAAGCTTTTATCGCCGACATGCCGTCCGCCGCGTATGCTGACCCAGTGTACGCAAACCAGGCCGTCTGAAACTGCCAGCGCAAGCAAATCGATATCGTTTGGATTGTTCGGATTTTTGCTGTCGATAAACTGATTACTCTGCATGATGCCGAGTGCTTGAATTTGGTCGCGGTAACGGGCGGCTTCTTCAAATTGTAGATTCGCGGCGGCAGTTTGCATTTTGTGTTGCAAGGTGCGAGTCAATTCATCAGTTTTGCCATTGAGGAAAGTCGCGGCTTCACGCACGCTGTCGCGATAATCTTCTTCGCTGATATGGCCGACACAAGGAGCGGTGCAGCGTTTGATTTGATAAAGCAGACAAGGACGGTCGCGATGCTCGAATACGCTGTCTTCGCAGGTACGCAGCATAAAGACTTTTTGCAACACTTGAATGCTGTCGCGCACGGCATTGCTGTTGGGATACGGGCCAAAATATTGATTAGACTTCTTCAATGTGCCGCGGTAATACGCCATTTGCGGATATTGATGGCCGCTGAGCATCAAATAAGGATAGCTTTTGTCATCGCGGAA
>NZ_JBQCVF010000718.1:0-856 GCF_051962515.1 Neisseria sp. P0009.S007
GGGTGTGGGTCGCGGCGCGGCCATGCCCATCAGCGTGATGATGCATGAACACGAAGACCACGATCAGGCCATCGCGCGTTTGGAAGAATTGACCAATAATTTTGAGCTTCCCGAAGGCGCTTGCGGCAGCTGGACCCGTTTGTACGCATTGGCCAAAGAGATGGTGGACGATTTGAAAGACCACATCCACTTGGAAAATGAGATTTTGTTCCCCCGCGTTTTAGCTTCTTAAGAATTGATGTTAATCAAGGCCGTCTGAATGTTCAGACGGCCTGTTCTTTAATCCCTTGCTAAGTTAGTACAATAGTTCTAAAATTTTAATAAAGAAACAAAAATAAGCAGTAAAGGCACACATCCGTTTTTTTGTTTACTTGAGAAGGAGTTTATGAATGAAACATTCTAAAGTTTTACTATTGGGTATTCTGTTTGCTGCTGTGACTGCATACGCCCAAACGACGGACGGTAGCTGGAGTGCTCTGCAGGATACGAAAACAGGTGTGCAGTCGCGACCTTATTATGAATTTGGCAATGTGGTTCAGAAGATTTCTTTTAAGAAAACCGGTAATCCGGAAAATGGTTTGAAAAAGCCTGTCTTGACGGTGTATCGCCAAGGCAAGCTGTTGGGCGAAGCATATAATTTGGAAGCCTATCATGGCACCCCCTTGTTGCCAACCCTGTTTTTGGTAAACGGCAAGTCATTAAATATCAATGACGGCAACGATAGAAAACAATTGGCTTCTGCGAAGAGAATCGATTTTTACGATTTCGGGCGTAGCCGGATCGGCCATGCAGTCTTTACCGCGCCTAACGGCATCTGTCAGGATATGAAACACGGCAAAGGCGTTTCCTACAAGCT
>NZ_JBQCVF010000719.1:0-854 GCF_051962515.1 Neisseria sp. P0009.S007
CATACTTTCAGACGGCCTGTTCAAACGGCGGATGATTAATACTGATATGCCGCCAGTTTGCGTTTGATTTCAGGCAGTGCGGCGCGTGCGGCCTGTTCGCCCAATTGGATGGCGCGTTGTTTTTGGTCAAAACCGCCAACCGAACCCAGCTCCAAAACCTGCGGTTTGATGACCACATTGGCTTGGCCCAATTCTTGGCGCAAGGCGGTTTGGCTCATCACGTTGAAGGTTTGGTCAAGATAGGAGAACATACCTTGGCTGACGTTTTTGGCCGGACGGGCGGAAATATCGACGGCAATGATGAAGTTTGCGCCCATTTTTTTCGCCGCGCTGACCGGTACGGGTTGTGACAGACCGCCGTCTACATATTTGCGGCTGCCGATAACGACAGGTTGGAATACGTTTGGAATCGACGCAGAAGCTCGGACAGCTTGTCCGGCATTGCCTACGTTGAACACCACCGGTTTGCCGCTTTCAAAATCGGTCGCAACGGCGGCAAATTTGATGGGGAACTGCTGCATCGGACGGTTGCCGACTTTGCGGTTGATGTAGTTTTGCAGTTTTTCGCCTTTGATGAAGCCACTGGTGGACAAGGTCAAATCCACCAAATCGGTTTTACCCAAAATTTCCGCTTCCAATTCGAGGCGGTCGGGTGACATTCCCGAAGCGTACATACTGCCGACAATCGAGCCTGCGGATGTACCGGTAACGATTTTGACCGGAATATTGTTTTCTTTCAAAACCTTAATAATCCCGATATGGGCAAAGCCTTTGGATGCGCCGCCGCCCAAAGCCAGCGCAACCGTGGCTTTCGGTTTGGGTGCAGTATGCGAAACCGTATTTTGACCCTGCGT
>NZ_JBQCVF010000720.1:0-851 GCF_051962515.1 Neisseria sp. P0009.S007
GGTTGCGTAATTGCACACGGCGCACAAATCGTCGGACAAGGTTTCCACGTCAAAGCAGGCGAGCCGCACGCTGAAGTTCATGCGTTGAGGCAGGCCGGAGCGGCGGCCAAAGGCGCAACGGCCTATGTCACGCTGGAACCTTGCAGCCATTACGGCCGCACACCGCCATGCGCCGAAGCGCTGGTTCATTCCGGTGTAACGCGCGTGGTTGCCGCCATGACCGACCCTAACCCGTTGGTCTCAGGCAAAGGCTTATCCATGCTGGAAGCCGCCGGAATCCGTACCGAAAGCGGTTTGCTGGAAGCTCAGGCGCGCGAACTCAACCGCGGTTTCCTGTCGCGTATCGAACGCGGCAGACCGTTTGTCCGTCTCAAGTGCGCCGCCAGTTTGGACGGCAAAACCGCCCTTTCAGACGGCCGCAGCTTTTGGATTACCGGCGAAGCAGCACGCGAAGACGTACAAATTCTCCGTGCCGAAAGTTGCGCCGTTTTGACCGGTATCGGTACCGTACTTGCCGACAACCCGAAACTCAACGTTCGCAGCTTCCCCACCCTGCGCCAACCTGCGCGTATCGTCTTGGACAGCCGACTGCAAATCCCTTTGGACTGCCACCTCGTGACCGATACCGACAGCCCGACCGTTATCGTTACCCTTTCCTCAGACGAACAACGTTTGCAGGCGCTGGGTAAATTTGAACATATCCGCATCATCAGGCCGTCTGAGCACATCAACGGCCGCATCAATCTTCTTTCACTCATGCCGCAACTGGCAGAACTTGGCTTTGGCGAAGTTCTGGTAGAAGCCGGCTCAACACTTGCTTCAGCCTTCCTGAAGGATGACTTGGTGGATGA
>NZ_JBQCVF010000721.1:0-851 GCF_051962515.1 Neisseria sp. P0009.S007
TATGGCGAAGCAACGGTAGAAATCCATACCGACGCCATCAAGCCGGGCGCACGCGTTTTGTTGGTAGATGATTTGGTAGCAACCGGCGGCACAATGCTGGCAGGTGTCGAGCTGATCCGCAAACTGGGGGGCGAAGTAATCGAAGCGGCTGCCATTTTGGAATTTACCGACTTGGACGGCGGCAAAAAAATCCGCGAAAGCGGCGCGCCGTTATTTACCCTATGCCAAAACAAAGGCTGTATGTAACACACAAAAAACCGCAAGCCGATCAGCCTGCGGTTTTTTATTGTCAAAATTACTCGAGAACGTATCCGTCTGTATCCCAAAAGGTTTTTCTCACCAACTGATCGTCTTTATAAACCAACTCGGATTTCTTCGCACCATCATCATACCAATCCAAAATAATGCCACTGCGTTTGCCGTTGCGAATACTCAATTCAGACACAATGCGACCATTTTCATCCCAACTGATAATCTCCGTCGGTTTATCATTACTCATCATCATTTCGGTTTTCGGGCTGCCGTCTGAATACCATTGTTTCCAATAACCATTTGCCTTATCGTGCTTGAATTGGATTTCGCTTTCTTTGACGCCGTTGCGGTAATAACGAGAGCCTACGCCCTCACTCAAACCGTTTTGATAAGGCATGACCGCAGATTTTTTGCCGTTTGGATACCAGTTAATCCACTCGCCGTGCGGCTTGCCGTTGCGATAGCTGCCAACCATCTTTTTCTGCCCGTTAAAATGCCACAGGGTTAATGTGCCATTATCCAATGCCGGCACAAAAACCTTAATCTGACCAGCAGGTATCTCGTACGGATCAGAATATTTTTTCATTGATGGATAGTAA
>NZ_JBQCVF010000722.1:0-851 GCF_051962515.1 Neisseria sp. P0009.S007
TCATCCACCAAGTCATCCTTCAGGAAGGCTGAAGCAAGTGTTGAGCCGGCTTCTACCAGAACTTCGCCAAAGCCAAGCTCTGCCAGTTGCGGCATGAGGGAAAGAAGATTGATGCGGCCGTTGATGTGCTCAGACGGCCTGATGATGCGAATATGTTCAAATTTACCCAGCGCCTGCAAACGTTGTTCGTCTGAGGAAAGGGTAACGATAACAGTCGGGCTGTCGGTATCGGTAACGAGGTGGCAGTCCAAAGGGATTTGCAGTCGGCTGTCCAAGACGATACGTGCAGGCTGGCGCAGGGTGGGGAAGCTGCGGACGTTGAGTTTCGGGTTGTCGGCAAGTACGGTACCGATACCGGTCAAAACGGCGCAACTTTCGGCGCGGAGAATTTGTACGTCTTCGCGCGCTGCTTTGCCGGTAATCCAAAAGCTGCGGCCGTCTGAAAGGGCGGTTTTGCCGTCCAAACTGGCGGCGCATTTGAGGCGGATAAACGGTCTGCCACGTTCGATACGCGACAGAAAACCACGGTTGATCTCGCGCGCCTGCGCTTCCAACAAACCGCTTTCTGTACGGATTCCGGCGGCTTCCAGCATAGACAAGCCTTTGCCTGCGACCAACGGGTTAGGATCAGTCATGGCGGCGACCACGCGCGTTACGCCGGAATGAACCAGCGCTTCAGCACATGGCGGTGTGCGGCCGTAATGGCTGCAAGGTTCCAGCGTGACATAGGCTGTTGCGCCTTTTGCCGCCGCTCCGGCCTGCCTCAACGCGTGGACTTCAGCGTGCGGCTCGCCTGCTTTGACGTGGAAACCTTGTCCGACGATTTGTGCGCCGTGTGCAATTACGCAACC
>NZ_JBQCVF010000723.1:0-850 GCF_051962515.1 Neisseria sp. P0009.S007
ACAAACCATTGGCCGGTCGCACGGTAAATCAACGGCGTTTTGTGACGCCAGCAGTGTGCGTAGCTGTGTTCGATTTTACTGCTTGCCAAAAGGTTGCCGGTTTCTTCCAACCATTGCAGGATGACGGGGTTGGCTTCCCAAACGCGCATGCCAGCAACACGAGGTGTTTCGCTGATGTATTTGCCTTCGGCATTTACAGGGTTGTAAAGCTCAATGCCGTATTTATTGCAGACAGCGTAGTCTTCCAGACCATGCGCAGGCGCAGTATGCACCAAGCCGGTACCAGCATCGGTGGTAACGTGGTCGCCGTTGAGCATGGGAATATCGCGTTCGAGGAACGGATGATTCATGTGCAGGTTTTCCAGCTTGTCGCCTGTGGTTTCTGCCAATACTTTCAGGTCGTCTGAAGCAAAGCCGTAACGTTTGAGCGCATCTTCTGCCAAATCTTTGGCCAATACCAATTTGCCTTTAGGCGTATCAATCAGTTGATACACCACGTCTGCACCAGCTGAAACAGCTTGACTCGCAGGCAAAGTCCAAGGCGTAGTTGTCCAAATAACGGCAAACGCGTTGCCTTCGATGCCGGACAAACCGAATGCGGCTGCAAGCGCGGCAGTGTCTTTAAACGGATAGCCGACGTCAATCGCAGGCGATACTTTGTCTTTGTATTCCACTTCCGCTTCAGCCAGAGAAGAGCCGCAGTCCAAGCAGAATTGAACCGGTTTCGCGCCGCGGTAGAGATAACCGGATTTGTAGATTTCGCCGAGCATACGTACAGTATCGGCTTCGGTTTTGAAATCCATGGTCAGATAAGGATTGTCCCAGTCACCCAACACGCCCAGGCGGATAA
>NZ_JBQCVF010000724.1:0-850 GCF_051962515.1 Neisseria sp. P0009.S007
GAGCTTTCGTGGTCTTCCGCTTGAATCGGGCTTTCGCCGTAGTACATTTCGCCGTTCAGACGGGGTTTGACGTAGGATACGCCGGCACGAGCGGTCAGACCGCCCCAGCGGTAGGACGCGTCAAGTTCGTAGCCGTAGGTTTTGAGTGTGCCGCCGTTGTAAATCTTGCCACGCTCGGTGATGGAGGCGGTGTTGTTGTTGATTTTTGCCCAACGATAGACGATGAGGTCTTTGATGCGTTGGTGGAACACGCTGCCGCTGACGTTGAAGTTGTCGTTGCGCCATTTGAAGCCGAGTTCGGCGCGGCGGGCGGTTTCGGCTTTGAGGTTGCCGTCCAAATCGGCGGCGGCGCCTGCGCGTTCGTTAGCTAACAGGGCTTCGTTCAGGCGGGGCGCACGGCTTGCCTGATTGAGGTTTGCCAAGAGGGAGAAGTTGTCGTTGATGTCCCAAATCGCGCCGATGCTAGGGTTGAGCTGACCGTGCGACGCGCTTTGTTTGCTGGCGGCGTTGTATTTGAAATGGTCGTAACGCAGGCCGGTGGTCAGGGTAACGGGGTGCAGGTTCCAAATGCCTTCCGCGTACACGCCGTATTCGGCTTTTTTCTCTTTGTCGCGGTCATACAGGCCGAGAATCTTCAGCCACGCTCCTTTGTCGGACGGCTCGGAGGTTTCGTGGCGGTAGTTAACGCCGTATTTCACCATGTGTCCGTCGCCGAAAGAGCTGGCGAGGTTCAGATTCGCGCCGGTCGCTTTGATTTTGCTTAACTCAAGTTTGCCGATAGGAACGCCACCTTGCGCAGTGCCGGAAGCTTGGGCTTTTGGAGAAGGGGCGCCTTTGGGCGGTTTGGTGT
>NZ_JBQCVF010000725.1:0-849 GCF_051962515.1 Neisseria sp. P0009.S007
GCCTGCAAGGATGTTTTCTGCCCATTTGGTCGGCTGTGTTTTATTGTTTTTGGCAAGCAGAGTATTGCCGGTCTCGCCTTCAAAGTCTCCAATTTCACTGTTTGATGGTTCTTCTTCACTAGCTGACGCTTTATCCGCGTGTTCCTTCATTTTTTGCAGGGTCGGGATATCGAGGTGGTAGAGGTCGGCGAAATGACGAACCAAATCTTGCGCTACCAGCTGCTCGATTTGTTTTTGACCAAGTCCGTCGATGTCCATGGCTTTGCGTGAGGCGAAGTGGATCAAACCTTGCGCACGTTGTGCTTGGCAAAGCATACCGCCGCTGCATCGGGCAACCGCTTCGCCTTCTTCACGTTCGATTTCGCTGTGACAGATAGGGCAATGGGTAGGCAGGCGGTAGGGTTTGTGAAGCGGTTCGGCTCGGGTTTCAGATGGTGTTTCGGCAAACAAATCGTCTTGCAGGCCGTCTGAAACGGAAATATTGGTTTCCTGCATTGGGCGACGTTCAAAAATCACGCGCACCACCTCGGGAATCACGTCTCCGGCGCGGCGTACGACAACTGTATCGCCAACGCGCACGTCTTTGCGCGATACTTCGTCCTGATTGTGCAGGGTGGCGTTGGTAACGGTAACGCCGCCGACGAATACAGGTTGCAGGCGTGCGACGGGGGTTACTGCGCCGGTGCGCCCGATTTGTACATCAATGGCTTCGACAATGGTCAATGCTTCTTCAGCAGGAAATTTGTGGGCAATGGCCCAACGTGGCGCGCGTGAGATGAAACCCAGTTTTTCTTGTTGTGCCAGACTGTTGACTTTGACCACCATACCGTCGATTTCGTAGGGTAGAGT
>NZ_JBQCVF010000726.1:0-848 GCF_051962515.1 Neisseria sp. P0009.S007
TAATTATACATACTGATCTACATCAAATAAATAATATTCTCATTTAACCAATAGACTCATTAAAAGCACAAAAAAAGGCCGTCTGAAGATTTTCAGACGGCCTCTATGATTCAGATGAAATGATAAGGCTATTTTCCGGCTACTTCTTCATCTTTTATAAAATCAGATACGCCATGGACACAGCGGATTTTGCGTTCCGACAAGGTTGCCTCCAACAAGGCATCATTTTGCGGCAAGGAATCGCGTTCCGCCTCATTGTGCCAGAGGTGGTACGCAATACCGGCAAATTTCAAATTATGGCGTTTCATCCCATTATGATAGCAACGGGCAACAAATTCGCTGTCTTCCCTGCCCCAACCGACAAAGCTATTGTCAAACCCGTTGACGGCCAGCGCATCGCTGCGGAAAAAGCCCATATTGCAGGTTTTGATGCCTTTGTGTTTGCGGTTGCCTTTTCGGCCTGCCAGTTTGGCCAAACAACGGCAGCGCAGGGCGGATAGCCGTTTTTCTATTCCCGAGCTGAACACGGACAAAGCAGGCAAATCGCCTTCGTCCAAAATATCCTGCGTTTTATCCTCAGTCAAAATCACGCGGGAACCCTGTATCAGACGGCCTTTGCGGGCAATCTTCAAATGATCGGCGATAAAAGACGGATCCAAGACCATATCGCCGTCAATCAACACAATATAATCGCCTTTCGCCTGCGCCAACGCACGGTTGCGCGATTCGGCGGCACGAAAGCCTCTATCCGGCTGCCATGAATGCTTGACAGGAATGCTTGTTCTGCGGCGGATAAAATCAACCACTTCGGCGGTTTCCTGCCTTGAGCCGTCATCCGCGACAATAAT
>NZ_JBQCVF010000727.1:0-845 GCF_051962515.1 Neisseria sp. P0009.S007
ACTAATATTCAAGGCGGCACGCATTCTTCTGAAGTAGGATTGATGAGCTTGTCCGAATTAAAACGAAAATATGATGCACAAGAATTGAAAACTGATAAACCCATTGTTTTAATTACGATTAATAACGAATACGAGAAACTGAAAAAAGGCATCAGATCCGGAAATATTCCTGAAGCCGATAGGGATAAGGAAATTTACGAACGTACACGGAAATATTGGAAAATCGGAAGCAGGCGTGAAAAAGCAAAATATGCAGTTGCAGTCTATCGCGGCTGGACATTAGCAGTGTATGAAATCGAAAGATGGATTTCTGCCGACGATATTATTCAAGGTCGTTGGATGTTTGAAGGCAAGCCGTTACCAGATGACTCCAAAATTTATGAAGAAATCGTGAATAAGCTGACCTATTCTTCCCAAGAAAACTATAAAGCGCCCCAAAACCCCATTACCTATCGTAATTGTTAAACAGTAAGTTTTCAGACGACCCGAATCCACAAAATCACAAATCATCATGCAACCCATCCAATACCAAACCGACCTCACCCCCTACAACACTTTCGGTCTTCGCGCCCAAGCCCAAGCCTTTATCGCGCTCGAACACGCCGATGAATTGCGCGACATCGTCCGACTGCCCGAGTTCGACCGCGATACCGTTTTATGGCTCGGCGGCGGCAGCAATATCCTTTTGATGGAGGACTATGCGGGTCTGGTTGTGCATATGGAAAACAAGGGAATACGCGAAATTGAGCGTTCAGACGGCCTGGTTTATATCGAAGCGCAAGCCGGGGAAATTTGGCATGATTTTGTTTTACATACGGTTGAACTGGGTTTAAGCGGGCTGGAAA
>NZ_JBQCVF010000728.1:0-845 GCF_051962515.1 Neisseria sp. P0009.S007
TTGTAACTGAAACAGGCGTTTTTGTCGGCACGCTTTCAGACGGCATTTGCCTAATTTTAAGCAAATGGCAGCGCTTCCAAACCCAAGGATTTCAGTAGTTGCGCGGTCTCATAAACCGGCAAACCCATCACTCCGGTAAAACTACCCTGCAAATGTTCGACAAATACGCCGCCCAAGCCCTGAATCCCATACGCACCGGCTTTATCCATCGGCTCGCCGCTGGCAACATAGGCTGCAATTTCCTCAGCCGTCAACGTTTTAAAGCGCACTTCGCTCGTCTGCACCACATCATGGCGCACGCCTTGCCAGTAAACGCATACAGCCGTCAGCACTTGATGCGTCCGCCCAGACAGGCGTTCCAGCATATCGACCACATCCGCTTCGAATTCCGGTTTACCCAAAATAACCGCACCATCCGCCACCGTCGTATCCGCCGTCAATACAGCAAACTCAGGTTCTTGATTATGAGCAGCAAACCATTGCGCCACCGCTGCCTGATTTTTCTCGCAGGCCATACGGCGCACATACTCTACTGCGGCTTCGCCTTCTTTAGGGGTTTCATCAATATCCGCAGGAAGGCGGCGTACCGTGAAACCCAAATTCTCCAAAATCTCACGACGGCGCGGACTACCCGAAGCCAGATAAATTGCGTTCATTGTATTGGTTTTCCTTATTTTGAAATTTTATGCTGACCGGACAGGCGGACATAATGCGCAGAGGAATACGTCAAAAATTCCTTTTCCTCATCAGTCAGCGGACGCACTTGTCTCACAGGCGAGCCGACGTATAAAAAACCGCTTTCCAAACGCTTGCGCGGCGGCACCAAACTGCCCGCGCCTATCATC
>NZ_JBQCVF010000729.1:0-844 GCF_051962515.1 Neisseria sp. P0009.S007
ATTTGCTTCTGCTTTGATTCTGACCGTCGTTTTGGGAGCTTTGTTATGGTAGAACGTAAATTGACAGGTGCGCATTACGGTTTGCGCGATTGGGCAATGCAACGTGCAACTGCGGTCATCATGTTGGTGTACACCGTGGTTCTTTTGGTTGTTTTGTTTACGTTGCCTAAAGAATATTCGGCATGGCAGGCATTTTTTGATCAAACTTGGGTAAAAGTATTTACCCAAGTGAGCTTCTTGGCTGTATTCCTGCATGCATGGGTAGGTATCCGCGATTTGTGGATGGACTACATTAAGCCTTTCGGTCTGCGTTTGTTTTTACAAGTTGCCACCATCGTTTGGTTGGTAGGCTGCTTGGTGTATTCTGTTAAAGTAATTTGGGGGTAAATATGGGTTATCCTGTTCGCAAGTTTGATGCCGTGATTGTTGGCGGTGGTGGTGCAGGTTTACGCGCAGCCCTCCAATTGTCTAAATCCGGCCTGAATTGTGCTGTTTTGTCTAAAGTCTTCCCAACCCGTTCTCATACTGTAGCGGCTCAAGGTGGTATTTCTGCTTCATTGGGTAATGTGCAAGAAGACCGTTGGGATTGGCATATGTACGATACCGTGAAAGGTTCTGACTGGTTGGGCGACCAAGATGCGATTGAGTTTATGTGTCGCGCCGCGCCTGAAGCCGTAATTGAGTTGGAACACATGGGTATGCCTTTTGACCGTGTGGAAAGTGGCAAAATCTACCAACGTCCTTTCGGTGGTCATACTGCCGAACATGGTAAACGTGCGGTAGAACGTGCATGTGCGGTTGCCGACCGTACCGGTCATGCGATGTTGCATACTTTGTACCAACA
>NZ_JBQCVF010000730.1:0-844 GCF_051962515.1 Neisseria sp. P0009.S007
ATTTGCTTCTGCTTTGATTCTGACCGTCGTTTTGGGAGCTTTGTTATGGTAGAACGTAAATTGACAGGTGCGCATTATGGTTTGCGCGATTGGGCAATGCAGCGTGCAACTGCGGTCATCATGTTGGTGTACACCGTAGTTCTTTTGGTTGTTTTGTTCACGTTGCCTAAAGAATATTCGGCATGGCAGGCATTTTTTGATCAAACTTGGGTGAAAGTGTTTACCCAAGTGAGCTTCTTGGCCGTATTTTTGCATGCGTGGGTAGGTATCCGTGATTTGTGGATGGACTACATTAAGCCTTTCGGCGTGCGTTTGTTTTTACAAGTTGCTACCATCGTTTGGTTGGTAGGTTGCTTGGTGTATTCAGTTAAAGTAATTTGGGGGTAAATATGAGTTTTCCTGTTCGTAAGTTTGATGCCGTGATTGTTGGCGGTGGTGGTGCAGGTTTACGCGCAGCCCTCCAATTGTCTAAATCTGGTTTGAATTGTGCTGTTTTGTCTAAAGTGTTCCCGACCCGTTCTCATACCGTGGCGGCTCAGGGCGGTATTTCTGCTTCATTGGGTAATGTGCAGGAAGACCGTTGGGATTGGCACATGTACGATACCGTAAAAGGTTCCGACTGGCTGGGCGACCAAGATGCGATTGAGTTTATGTGTCGCGCCGCGCCTGAGGCAGTGATTGAATTGGAACACATGGGTATGCCTTTTGACCGTGTGGAAAGCGGTAAAATCTACCAGCGTCCTTTCGGTGGCCATACTGCCGAACACGGTAAACGTGCGGTAGAACGTGCATGTGCGGTTGCCGACCGTACCGGTCATGCGATGTTGCATACTTTGTACCAACA
>NZ_JBQCVF010000731.1:0-842 GCF_051962515.1 Neisseria sp. P0009.S007
GTGGCGGTTTTCGGCTTTCTGCCGAACAGCATATCGAGCAGTGACATGTATTAACCTCCGAACAGTCGTTTTAAGAAACCTTTTTTCTCGGCTTCGAGGAAACGCATTTCGCGGTTTTCACCCAAGAGGCGGGCAATAACGTCTTTGTAGGCTTCGGCTGCGGCGGCATTGTCTTGGTGGATGACAGGTTCGCCGGCGTTGGAGGCCTGCAGGACGTTTTGTGATTCGGGAATCACGCCGATCAACGGGATGCGCAAGATGTCGCAGATGTCTTGTACCGACAGCATTTCGCCTTTGGCCACACGCTCAGGGGAGTAGCGGGTAATCAGCAGGTGTTCTTTAACAGTGCTGCCTTGTTCTGCTTTGCGGGATTTGCTTTGCAAAATGCCCAAGATACGGTCGGAGTCGCGGACGCTGGATACTTCCGGGTTAGTGGTAATGATGGCTTCGTCGGCAAAGTAGAGCGCCATCAGTGCGCCTTGTTCGATACCGGCAGGGGAGTCGCAGATGATGAACTCGAAGCCCATTTTTTTGCTGGACAGCTCTTTCATCACGTTGTCCACGCCTTCGCGGGTCAGCGCGTCTTTGTCGCGGGTTTGCGAGGCGGGCAGGATGTAGAGGTTTTCGCAGTTTTTGTCTTTAATCAGGGCTTGGTTGAGTGTGGCTTCGCCTTGGATGACGTTGATGAGGTCATACACGACGCGGCGTTCGCAACCCATAATCAGGTCGAGGTTGCGCAAACCGACGTCGAAGTCGATTACGGCGGTTTTGTGGCCGCGCAGGGCCAGGCCGGTTGCGATGCTGGCGCTGGTAGTGGTCTTGCCTACGCCGCCTTTACCTGA
>NZ_JBQCVF010000732.1:0-842 GCF_051962515.1 Neisseria sp. P0009.S007
TTTCCACACCAGCATACCGCCCATTGCGAAAGCGGTGTGATGTCCACCCTGCTCAAATACCATGGCCACAATTTAGACGAAGCCATGATTTTCGGCATTTCCCACGCGCTGACATTTGTCTGGATGCCGCTGATCAAATTAAACGGCATGCCGCTGGTTTCCTACCGTACCGCGCCGCGCAGCATTATCAAAAATACCTGCAAAGCATTGGGGCTGAAATTATCCGTGCGCAAATTTTCCGACGCACAAAGCGGACAAGCCGCGTTGGATGCCGCGCTATCCTCAGGCAAATTGGCCGGTTTGCAAACCTCCGTCTTTTGGCTGCCCTACTTCCCGCCACAAATGCGTTTCCATTTCAACGCACACAATCTCTTGGTGTACGGCAAAGACGGAAACGACTACCTGATCAGCGACCCCGTATTTGAAACCGTACAACGCTGCGCCGCCGAAGATTTGCAACGGGCGCGCTTTGCCAAAGGCGTATTGGCGGCAAAAGGCATGATGTACACCTTGGAAGACAACAGGCCGTCTGAGAAAATCATGGCAGACTTACCCGCCATTATCCGCAAGGCCATACGCAAAAACGCCAAACATATGCTCGCGCCAGTCTTTTTCATCGGCGTCAAAGGCATCCGCACGCTGGCCAAAAAAATCGAATCCCTGCCTGCCAAACAAAACGACAAATACCAAAAACTGTTTCTCGGCCATTTGGTGCGGATGCAGGAAGAAATCGGTACCGGCGGAGCAGGTTTCCGCTATATCTATGCCTACTTCCTCGAACAAGCCGCTCATATCTGCAACGAACCTGCGTTTCAGACGGCCTCAGAACAAATGACCGCCAT
>NZ_JBQCVF010000733.1:0-842 GCF_051962515.1 Neisseria sp. P0009.S007
GCAAAGTGGAACAGCAAACCGAGGCAAATACCGCCAAAAAGTTTCAAGCCCATATTGCCGTGGCGCGTGGTTTGCGGCGTAAAGGCGAAGGCAACAAGCGCCATCACCCATGCGGCAACGGGATACACCAGCTTGCGCCACCATGCGATGGCATAGACTTGGGTATTTTGGTTGTTTTTTTCCAGATGGTCGATGTAGGTGGTCAACTCGCCGACAGACATTTGGTCGGGCTTGACGAGCAATACGTCCAGCAGGTTGCGTTTGACAGAAATCGGCCAGTTTTCTTCAGCCGCAGTAGAGACCTCGACTTTATCTTCGCCCAATATGCTGCGGCGGATATTTTTCAGCTGCCAGCTGCCGTCTGGATTCAAAACGGCTGATTCTGCTTCTGCCGCTTGGGTCAATTCGTTTTTATCGTTGCGCTGCCAAATTTTGATGCCCAAAAGCGTATGGTCGGGCAACATTTCGCGCACGTTGATGATGCTGTTTTTTTCTTTCAGCCAAAGGCCGGTATTGCCGGTACTGATTTTGCCGTTGATGGCGGCGGCTTTGATGTTTTCGGCTTTTTGGCTCAGCGTGGGGGCGACCCATTCGCCAAGTGCGACGGTGGCAATGGCGAAAATCAAACCGAACTGCGACAGAATCAACAGCAGCTTTTTGGTACTCATGCCGCTGGCTTTGATAACGGTCAGCTCGCTGCCGGAAGCCAGTTGGCTGAGGGAAATCAGGCCGCCGATCAAAACGGCAAGCGGCATCAGTTCATATGCGCGCGCAGGCATCTGCATTAAAACATACTGCCCCAATTTTGCGCCGTTATAGCTGCCTTTTCCAAGATCGCCGAC
>NZ_JBQCVF010000734.1:0-842 GCF_051962515.1 Neisseria sp. P0009.S007
GTGGCGGTTTTCGGCTTTCTGCCGAACAGCATATCGAGCAGTGACATGTATTAACCTCCGAACAGTCGTTTTAAGAAGCTTTTCTTCTCAGCTTCGAGGAAACGCATTTCGCGGTTTTCACCCAAGAGGCGGGCAATAACGTCTTTGTAGGCTTCGGCTGCGGCAGCATTGTCTTGGTGAATGACAGGTTCGCCGGCGTTGGAAGCTTGCAGAACGTTTTGTGATTCAGGAATCACACCGATCAACGGAATACGCAAGATGTCGCAGATGTCTTGTACCGACAGCATTTCGCCTTTGGCTACGCGCTCAGGGGAGTAGCGGGTAATCAGCAGGTGCTCTTTAACAGTGCTGCCTTGTTCTGCTTTGCGGGATTTGCTTTGCAAAATGCCCAAGATGCGGTCGGAGTCGCGGACGCTGGATACTTCCGGATTGGTGGTAATGATGGCTTCGTCGGCAAAGTAGAGTGCCATCAGTGCACCTTGTTCGATACCGGCAGGGGAATCGCAGATAATGAATTCGAAGCCCATTTTTTCGCTGGCCAGCTCTTTCATCACGTTGTCCACGCCTTCGCGGGTCAGTGCGTCTTTATCGCGGGTTTGCGATGCAGGCAGGATGTAGAGGTTTTCGCAATTTTTGTCTTTAATCAGGGCTTGGTTGAGTGTGGCTTCGCCTTGGATAACGTTGATGAGGTCGTATACGACGCGGCGTTCGCAACCCATAATCAGGTCAAGGTTGCGCAAACCGACGTCGAAGTCGATCACAGCAGTTTTGTGGCCGCGCAGGGCCAGGCCGGTTGCGATGCTGGCGCTGGTAGTGGTCTTGCCTACGCCGCCTTTACCTGA
>NZ_JBQCVF010000735.1:0-842 GCF_051962515.1 Neisseria sp. P0009.S007
GCAAAGTGGAACAGCAAACCGAGGCAAATACCGCCAAAAAGTTTCAAGCCCATATTGCCGTGGCGCGTGGTTTGCGGAGTAAAGGCGAAGGCAACAAGCGCCATCACCCATGCGGCAACGGGATACACCAGCTTGCGCCACCATACGATGGCATAGACTTGGGTATTTTGGTTGTTTTTTTCCAGATGGTCGATATAAGTGGTCAATTCGCCGACAGACATTTGATCGGGCTTGACGAGCAATACATCCATCAGGTTGCGTTTGACGGAAATCGGCCAGTTTTCTTCGGCGGCAGTGGAGACCTCGACTTTATCTTCGCCCAATATGCTGCGGCGGATATTTTTTAACTGCCAGCTACCGTCTGGATTCAAAACGGCAGATTCGGCTTCCGCCGCTTGGGTCAATTCGTTTTTATCGTTGCGCTGCCAAATTTTGATGCCCAAAAGCGTATGGTCGGGCAGCATTTCGCGCACGTTGATAATACTGTTTTTTTCTTTCAGCCAAAGGCCGGTATTGCCGGTACTGATTTTGCCGTTGATGGCGGCGGATTTGATGTTTTCGGCTTTTTGGCTGAGGACGGGGGCAATCCATTCGCCGAGCGCGGCGGTGGCGATGGCGAAAATCAAACCGAACTGCGACAAAATCAACAGCAGCTTTTTGGTGCTCATGCCGCTGGCTTTGATAACGGTCAGCTCGCTGCCGGAAGCCAGTTGGCTGTGGGAAATCAGGCCGCCGATCAAAACGGCAAGCGGCATCAGTTCATACGCGCGCGCAGGCATCTGCATTAAAACATACTGCCCCAATTTTGCGCCGTTATAGCTGCCTTTTCCAAGATCGCCGAC
>NZ_JBQCVF010000736.1:0-842 GCF_051962515.1 Neisseria sp. P0009.S007
ATGGCGGTCATTTGTTCTGAGGCCGTCTGAAACGCAGGTTCGTTGCAGATATGAGCGGCTTGTTCGAGGAAGTAGGCGTAGATATAGCGGAAACCTGCGCCGCCGGTACCGATTTCTTCCTGCATCCGCACCAAATGGCCAAGAAACA
This sequence comes from Neisseria sp. P0009.S007, assembly GCF_051962515.1. NCBI lineage: Bacteria > Pseudomonadati > Pseudomonadota > Betaproteobacteria > Neisseriales > Neisseriaceae > Neisseria > Neisseria sp. P0009.S007. The sequence goes on from NZ_JBQCVF010000736.1 coordinate 149, forward strand.
GTTTTTGGTATTTGTCGTTTTGTTTGGCAGGCAGGGATTCGATTTTTTTTGCCAGCGTGCGGATGCCTTTTACGCCGATGAAAAAGACCGGCGCGAGCATATGTTTGGCGTTTTTGCGTATGGCTTTGCGGATAATGGCGGGTAAGTCTGCCATGATTTTTTCAGACGGCCTGTTATCTTCCAAGGTGTACATCATGCCTTTTGCCGCCAATACGCCTTTGGCGAAGCGCGCACGCTGCAAATCTTCGGCGGCGCAGCGTTGCACGGTTTCAAATACGGGGTCACTGATGAGGTAGTCGTTGCCGTCTTTGCCGTACACTAAAAGATTGTGTGCGTTGAAATGGAAGCGCATTTGCGGCGGGAAGTAGGGCAGCCAAAAGACGGAGGTTTGCAAACCGGCCAGTTTGCCTGAGGATAGCGCGGCATCCAATGCGGCTTGTCCTCTTTGTGCGTCGGAAAATTTGCGGACAGACAATTTCAGCCCCAATGCCTTGCAGGTGTTTTTGATGATGCTGCGCGGCGCGGTACGGTAAGAAACCAGCGGCATGCCGTTTAATTTGATCAGCGGCATCCAGACAAATGTCAGCGCATGGGCAATGCCGAAAATCATGGCTTCATCTAAATTGTGGCCATGGTATTTGAGCAGGGTGGACATCACACCGCTTTCGCAATGGGCGGTATGCTGGTGTGGAAA
>NZ_JBQCVF010000737.1:0-839 GCF_051962515.1 Neisseria sp. P0009.S007
CCGAAAAATTTGAGGGTCGTCCACGAATAGTTGACGGTTTTGTTCCAACCCAATTCAAAGGCTTGGGCAACGGAAGGTGTATAACGGTAGCGGATGGTCTTATCCCACTCTTTATCCGCCTGGGCAGCAAGCCCGGCTCTACCCACCAGCACGCCTGCTGACTGCTCGACGCTGTCCGGCCGGATAGCGGTCGCCAGTATTTTACCGTCACGCTCGTAAGTCAGCTCGATTCGTTTGCCGGGGCTGGCGCGGAAGAGTTCCGTCCATGCTTGCCAGCTTTCGATGGGCTTCCCATCAGCAGTCAGCAGTTTGTCGTTTTCCTTCAAACCTGCTTTTTCGGCGGGACTTTTGGCCAAGACTTTACCGATGCGGTTAGTAATTCTAAAAGGCAAAAGGCCGATGTTGCCTTGGTTTTTCGCAACTTTACCTGCTTCAGGCGTGCCGGCGGCATCAATTATGCGGATGGCTTGGGTATTTGAGGCCGTCTGAACAGCAACTTTTACAGGACCGGCTTCAAGGTTCAACACCATCTCGGTTTGTGCATCGCTCCAGTCTTTAACGGCGATTCCGTTGACCGATACAATCTTATCACCCGCCTGAAAACCTGCTTTGGCGGCAATACTGGCAGGTTCGACCATGCCGACATAGGGGCGCAACTCGGTCACGCCGAAGGAAAAGCTCAAACCGTAAAGCAAAACGGCCAAAATCAAATTAGTCAAAGGACCGGCAGCGACAATGGCGATGCGCCTGGCCGGATGCTGCTTGTCAAAGGCGTAGGGCAAATCTGCTTCTGCCACCTCGCCTTCGCGCGTATCGACCATTTTAACGTAACCGCCCAG
>NZ_JBQCVF010000738.1:0-839 GCF_051962515.1 Neisseria sp. P0009.S007
TTTTACGGTTGCTATGATTATTCTTATTTTGGGTTTTTCTATATTGTCTTATATTCAACATATTTAGTATAAAAAATTAACCTATTAAAAGAAAGTCGTTTATTTAAACTGCAGGGTTTTTTTATAAACCAATGCCGTCTGAAAATCTTAATTTCAGACGGCATTTTTTATTTTTCCGAGTGATACCACATACCTCTATATTGAGAGGCTGATGATTATTTCGATATAGCTGGACTGTTTTTCAGACGGCCTGAAGATTTAATCAACCATTCTGCGTATTTCGTTGATCGGGATACGCGGGGTATAGAGTATGTCGTAGGTTGGTTTGTCCAAAAGATCTTGCAGGGAGTATTGATCTAAATGATTGAAGAAGGCTTTGATGGCGCCGGTAATGATACCGGTCAGTCGGCAGGATGGGGTGATGAGGCATTCGTTGTTATCGCCCATGCATTCGACAACCTGCATCGGCTCAAGATGGCGTACAACTGCACCGATATTGATGTTTTCAGGATTGTCTGCCAAGCGTAAACCGCCGCCTTTGCCGCGCACACTGACCAGAAAACCGCCTTTGACTAATGAGGTAACTACTTTCATCAAATGGCTTTTGGAAATATTGTAAGTCTCGGCAATGGTGCCGATATTGACGAGGGTATCGTCGTTGATGGCGGTATAAACCAATACGCGCAATCCGTAATCGGTATGTTGGGTCAGATACATGGCTGGCTCTTTAGATATTTTTATTATATGTCAAAAGCGTAGTGTTTGGTGAGGGGCTGTTTGACTTTATGTGGGATTGGGTTTCATAATATCTGAAACATTTGAATTAATCCAGTTTGACA
>NZ_JBQCVF010000739.1:0-839 GCF_051962515.1 Neisseria sp. P0009.S007
CCGAAAAATTTGAGGGTCGTCCACGAATAGTTGACGGTTTTGTTCCAACCCAATTCAAAGGCTTGGGCAACGGAAGGCGTATAACGGTAGCGGATGGTTTTATCCCACTCTTTATCCGCCTGGGCGGCAAGCCCTGCTCTACCTACCAGCACGCCAGCCGACTGCTCGACGCTGTCCGGCCGGATAGCGGTTGCCAGCACTTTGCCGTCGCGCTCGTAAGTCAGTTCGATTCGTTGGCCGGGGCTGGCGCGGAAAAGTTCCGTCCATGCCTGCCAGCTTTCGATGGGCTTCCCATCGGCGGTCAGCAGTTTGTCGTTTTCCTTCAAACCTGCTTTTTCGGCCGGACTATCAGCCAAGACTTTGCCGATGCGGTTAGTAATTCTAAAAGGCAAAAGGCCGATGTTGCCTTGGCTTTTCGCAACTTTACCTGCTTCAGGCGTGCCGGCGGCATCAATTATGCGGACGGCTTGGGTATTTGAGGCCGTCTGAACAGCGACTTTTACAGGACCAGATTCAAGGTTCAACACCATCTCGGTTTGCGCATCGCTCCAGTCTTTAACGGCAATTCCGTTGACCGATACAATTTTATCGCCTGCCTGAAAACCTGCTTTGGCGGCAATACTGGCAGGCTCGACCATGCCGACATAGGGGCGCAACTCGGTTACGCCGAAGGAAAAGCTCAAACCGTAAAGCAAAACGGCCAAAATCAAATTAGTCAAAGGGCCGGCGGCGACAATGGCGATGCGCTTGGCCGGATGCTGTTTGTCAAAGGCGTAGGGCAAATCTGCTTCTGCCACCTCGCCTTCGCGCGTATCGACCATTTTAACGTAACCGCCCAG
>NZ_JBQCVF010000740.1:0-838 GCF_051962515.1 Neisseria sp. P0009.S007
CGGCAATACAGAAGGCGTTTTGAGTAACAACATAATGGCAACCGTCAGAATTTAATACACGCTTACTTTAACAAGGCAGTCTGAAAACTGGAAAGAATGCTTTGTTTGGTATAAAGACGATTTTGTTATATTGAAGACATGAAAAGGCCGTCTGAAAACCAAATTTCAGACGGCCTTGCTGGTGTGGTAAGGATCAATAGGCAACAGGATCTTGAGATGCAGGCTGGTGTTGCGCCGCGTCATAGTTTTCCTGAGCCGAGCGGACGGCTTTTTCCAAACCCTTGATCCGTTCGAGATAGCGGGCATAGTTGCGTTCATTGCCATAACGCACTTTTTTGCCTTCTTCCAAGTTTTTCTTGGCGGTATCCAAAGCACGCTTGGCTGCGCCGACGTCAGCCGGATTGACCGGGGCGACAGCTTCTTCCGCTTGCTCGGTTTTGCTTGGGGAAATTGGCGTTGCCGGTGTTGAAACAGGCGCAGAAGTATAGACGGACGGTTTGCCGATATTGCTGGCTTTGCAGTTTTTGCCGCCGGCTTGGGTATAGACTTTGCGGCCGGCAGAATCGGTACATTCAAAAATAGGCGCGGCGGAAATTGCAGTTGTCAAAGTGAGTAGTAATGTACTGATCCAAATTTTGTTCATTTTTATTTTTCCTTAAAACCATTTCCACCAAACAAGCAAAGCCGCAATCATGATGATGTTGGCGAAGAGGATGGGCTTCCACTGTCTGGGCGCACGTCGTAATTCAGCGCCAGATCGTGTGCGGCGGATATAGAAAAACGGGCTGAGCAGCATGGAAGCGGCGCATACCAAAATAATCACGGCGTAATAGATTTT
>NZ_JBQCVF010000741.1:0-838 GCF_051962515.1 Neisseria sp. P0009.S007
AAAATCTATTACGCCGTGATTATTTTGGTATGCGCCGCTTCCATGCTGCTCAGCCCGTTTTTCTATATCCGCCGCACGCGCTCGGGCGCCGAATTGCGGCGCGCGCCCAGACAGTGGAAACCCATCTTCTTCGCCAACATCATCATGATTGCGGCTTTGTTTGTTTGGTGGAAATGGTTTTAAGGAAAAATAAAAATGAACAAAATCTGGATCAGCACATTACTGCTCGCTTTGACAACTGCGGTTTCCGCCGCGCCTATTTTTGAATGTACCGATTCTGCCGGCCGCAAAGTCTATACCCAAGCCGGCGGTAAAAACTGCAAAGCCAGCAATATCGGCAAACCGTCCGTATATACTTCTGCGCCTGTTTCAACACCGGCAACGCCGACTTCCCCAAGCAAAGCCGAGCAGGCGGAAGAAGCTGTCGCCCCGGTCAATCCGCCTGATGTCGGCACGGCCAAGCGTGCTTTAGATACCGCCAAGAAAAATTTGGAAGAAGGCAAAAAAGTGCGTTATGGCAATGAACGCAACTATGCCCGCTATCTCGAACGGATCAACGGTTTGGAAAAAGCCGTCCGCTCTGCTCAGGAAAACTATGACGCGGCGCAACGCCAGCCTGCATATCAAGATCCTGTTGCCTATTGATCCTTACCACACCAGCAAGGCCGTCTGAAATTTGGTTTTCAGACGGCCTTTTCAGCTTTTCAATATAACAAAATCGTCTTTATACCAAACAAAGCATTCTTTCCAGTTTTCAGACGGCCTTGTTAAAGTAAGCGTGTATTAAATTCTGACGGTTGCCATTATGTTGTTACTCAAAACGCCTTCTGTATTGCCG
>NZ_JBQCVF010000742.1:0-838 GCF_051962515.1 Neisseria sp. P0009.S007
CCGACGAAATCAACAAAGCACTGATTACTGAAAATACACAAAACACCGTTATCCTGTAAAACTCAATGGCCGTCTGAAACCTTAATTCAGACGGCCTTAATCCTTTGCTGATTTATTTATCTTTCCGCTATATAATTATTCTCATTCTAGTTCACAAGAAAGACTAAAAATGGATGCCTTAAATCTCCTCACCACGCGTCGCTCTTCCAAAAAACTGACTGCTCCGGCACCCAATGCCGAGCAACTGGAACAAATGCTGCAAGCGGCAACGCAAGTTCCTGATCACGGCAATATGCGCCCTTTCCGCCTTACCGTTATTCAAAGCGAAGCCGGCTTGCAACGTTTCCGCGAGCTTTTGAGCAAGACCGTTACCGAACTCAACTTCGGCGATGATGCCATGAAAAAGGCCGAACGTGTCGGCAACATGGCGCCTATGATTATCGGCGTTACATTCGCGCCGAACCGTGAAGTGGCAAAACCCAAACCTGAATGGGAACAAATGCTGACTGCCGGCTGCGCCGCCTATGCTTTACAACTGGCTGCTTCTGCTCAAGGCTTCGACAACGTTTGGATTACGGGCATGTGGGTCAACAGCCCATTGTTGCGCGAAGCATTTGAGTGTGCCGACAAAGATAAAATCATCGGCCTGATGATGATTGGTTCGCCGACTGAAGAAGGCAGCGGCCCGAAAAATACCAACTTGGAATGTTTTACAACTTATTGGTAAAGCCTGAAAACACTAAGGCCGTCTGAAAAACCTAATTTAATGGTTTTCAGACGGCCTTTTTATGTCTCTTGTCAAAATATCAAGCAGGATTCATAAACGCTTCAACTTCTT
>NZ_JBQCVF010000743.1:0-836 GCF_051962515.1 Neisseria sp. P0009.S007
TTTGCCGTCAGCCTGTCGGTCGGCGTGGCCGAATTCAAATGGTCCGCCCTGTTTTCGCTATCCGACAGCCAGCAGGTTATGTTCATCAGCCGCCTGCCGCGCACGTTTGCGATTGTGCTGACGGGTGCGTCGATGGCGGTAGCCGGCATGATTATGCAGATTTTGATGCGCAACCGTTTTGTCGAACCGTCGATGGTGGGCGCAAGCCAAAGCGCGGCTTTGGGTTTGCTGTTGATGACCCTGCTGCTTCCGGCTGCGCCACTGCTGGCAAAAATGTCGGTTGCCGCCGTTGCTGCGCTGATCGGGATGTTGGTCTTTATGCTGCTGATCCGCCGCCTGCCGCCGACCGCGCAACTGATGGTGCCTTTGGTCGGGATTATTTTCGGCGGTGTGATTGAGGCGGTGGCCACCTTTATCGCGTATGAAAACGAAATGCTGCAAATGCTCGGCGTGTGGCAACAGGGCGATTTTTCCGGCGTGTTGCTCGGGCGGTATGAATTGTTGTGGGCAACGGGGATTTTGGCTTTGTTTGCCTATTTGATTGCCGACCAGCTAACGATTTTGGGTTTGGGCGAAACGGTGAGCGTGAACTTGGGACTGAACCGGACGGCGATTCTGTGGTCGGGGCTGATTATTGTGGCGCTGATTACGTCTTTGGTGGTCGTGACGGTCGGCAATATTCCGTTTATCGGCCTAGTCGTGCCGAACATCATCAGCCGCCTGATGGGCGACAAACTGCGCCAAAGCCTGCCTGCGGTAGCCTTGCTGGGCGCGTCTTTGGTGTTGCTGTGCGATATTGTCGGACGCGTGATTGTGTTTCCGTTTGAAATTCCGGT
>NZ_JBQCVF010000744.1:0-836 GCF_051962515.1 Neisseria sp. P0009.S007
CAGCCTGAGCGTCTGCAGGCTATCCGTCATGAGCGCCGTCCTAATTCGACCTATGCCAAAATCGATACTTGCCGCAGTGAGATTGCCGATGCGCAAAATATGTTCAAACGCCACGGAGTACCGTTTACCAATACAACGGATAAATCAGTGGAAGAACTCGCCGTTCATATCTTGCAGGCTTGTAAGCTGAAACGCCGTTTCTAAATGAAATGATAAAAGGCCGTCTGAAACTTCAGACGGCCTTTTTTTATTTTGTATATTAAGTCTTAGGCAAGGTAACACCGGTTTGCCCCATGTATTTGCCGTTGCGGTCTTTGTATGAAGTTTCGCAGACTTCATCGCTTTCAAAGAACAAGACTTGAGCTACTCCTTCGCCTGCATAGATTTTGGCAGGCAGGGGGGTGGTGTTGGAAAACTCAAGCGTAACGTAGCCTTCCCACTCAGGCTCGAACGGGGTAACGTTGACAATGATGCCGCAGCGTGCGTAAGTGGATTTACCTAAGCAGACGGTCAGGACGTTGCGCGGGATGCGGAAATATTCGACTGTGCGCGCCAAAGCAAAGGAGTTGGGCGGAATGATGCAGCAGTCGTCTTCGACGGTTACGAAGTTTTTCGGGTCGAAATTTTTTGGATCGACGATGGTGCTGTTGATGTTGGTGAAGATTTTAAATTCATTGGCACAACGGATGTCGTAGCCGTAGCTGGATGTGCCGTAGGAAATGATGCGTTGACCGTTGGCCTCTTTGATTTGGTTGGGCTCGAACGGCTCAATCATGCCGTGTTCTTCGGCCATGCGGCGTATCCAGTTGTCGGAGTTAATGCTCATGGGGGTTGTC
>NZ_JBQCVF010000745.1:0-836 GCF_051962515.1 Neisseria sp. P0009.S007
AACGGCATTTGGGACATCTTCATCCCTGCTGTCAAACTCAATGCCCTATACAAATTTGAAATCCGCGATGCCAACGGCGATGTGCGTGAAAAAGCAGACCCGTATGCTTTCGGTGCGGAACTGCGCCCGACCACGGCATCTATCGTGCGCGGCTTGCCTGACGAAGTCGAAGAACCGGTCTTCCGCGCCCGTGCCAACGCCATTGATGCGCCGATCAGCATTTATGAAGTGCATTTGGGTTCGTGGAAGCGCAATCCGGAAAACAATTTCTGGCTGACTTACGAAGAGCTGGCCAAAGAGTTGGTGGCATACGTCAAAGACATGGGCTTTACCCATATCGAGTTTTTGCCTGTTTCCGAATATCCGTTTGACGGCTCGTGGGGCTATCAGGCAACCGGTTTGTATGCACCGACCAGCCGTTTCGGTTCGCCGGAAGAATTACGCGCATTGATTAAAGCCGCGCACGGCGAGGGCATCAGCGTTATCCTCGACTGGGTGGTCGGCCATTTTCCAACCGACGATCACGGCCTGGCCAAATTTGACGGCACCGCGCTGTACGAACACGCCGACCCGCGCGAAGGCTACCACCAAGACTGGAACACCCTGATTTACAACTTCGGCAGAAACGAAGTGAAAAACTTCCTGCAAGGCAACGCCCTGTATTGGATAGAGCGTTTTGGCTTTGACGGTATCCGCGTTGACGCGGTGGCTTCGATGATTTACCGCAACTATTCGCGCAAAGACGGCGAGTGGATTCCAAACCAATACGGCGGCCATGAAAACCTTGAAGCCATCGCTTTCCTGCGCGATACCAACACCATGTTGAAAGAGGAAGT
>NZ_JBQCVF010000746.1:0-836 GCF_051962515.1 Neisseria sp. P0009.S007
GCCGTCAAAGAAGCCCTGCGCGTTGCCGAAGCGCAAGTTTACGGACAAAGCCTCTGCCGCGACTTGGGCAATGCCGCGCCCAACGAATGCACGCCTGAATTCCTCGCGCGCACCGCCAAAGCCGAAGCCGAAAAACTGGGCGCACACGCCAAAATCATCGAAAAAGACTACATCAAAGAAAACATGGGTTCGTTCTGGTCTGTCGCCAAAGGCAGCGTCGAAGATCCATATTTGGTCGAACTGAGCTATTTCGGTGCAGCCGACAAAGAAGCCGCGCCTGTGGTATTGGTCGGCAAAGGCATTACCTTCGACACCGGTGGCATTTCCCTCAAACCCGGTCTGAACATGGACGAAATGAAGTTCGACATGTGCGGCGCGGCAACCGTCATCAGTACCTTCTGCGCCGCCGTCAAACTGCAACTGCCGATCAACCTTATCGCCGTCGTCGCCACCTGCGAAAACATGCCTTCCGGCGCGGCCAACAAACCGGGCGACGTCGTAAAAAGCATGAAAGGCTTGACCATCGAAGTGTTGAACACCGATGCCGAAGGCCGTCTGATTTTGTGTGACGCGCTCACTTACGCCGAACAATTCAAACCCAAAGCCGTTATCGACGTCGCCACCCTGACCGGCGCGTGCATTATCGCCCTGGGTCATGACGTCAGCGGCGTGATGGGCAACAATCAAGATTTGGTCGACAGCCTGCTGACTGCTTCCCGCAACGTGGACGACAAAGCATGGCAACTGCCGCTCTTTGAAACCTACAAAGACCAACTCAAATCCAACTTTGCCGACATTCCAAACATCGGCACGCCGGGTGCAGGCACGATTACCGC
>NZ_JBQCVF010000747.1:0-836 GCF_051962515.1 Neisseria sp. P0009.S007
TTTGCCGTCAGCCTGTCGGTCGGCGTGGCCGAATTCAAATGGTCCGCCCTGTTTTCGCTATCCGACAGCCAGCAGGTCATGTTCATCAGCCGCCTGCCGCGCACGTTTGCGATTGTGCTGACGGGTGCGTCGATGGCGGTGGCCGGCATGATTATGCAGATTTTGATGCGCAACCGTTTTGTCGAACCGTCGATGGTGGGCGCAAGTCAAAGCGCGGCTTTGGGTTTGCTGCTGATGACCCTGCTGCTGCCGGCCGCGCCGCTGCTGGCAAAAATGTCGGTTGCCGCCGTTGCCGCGCTGATCGGGATGTTGGTCTTTATGCTGCTGATCCGCCGCCTGCCACCGACCGCGCAACTGATGGTGCCTTTGGTCGGGATTATTTTCGGCGGCGTGATTGAGGCGGTGGCTACCTTTATCGCGTATGAAAACGAAATGTTGCAAATGCTGGGCGTGTGGCAACAGGGCGATTTTTCCGGCGTGTTGCTCGGGCGGTATGAGCTGTTGTGGGCAACGGGAATTTTGGCTTTGTTTGCCTATTTGATTGCCGACCAGCTGACGATTTTGGGTTTGGGCGAAACAGTAAGCGTAAACTTGGGGCTGAACCGGACGGCGATTCTGTGGTCGGGGTTGATTATTGTGGCGCTGATTACGTCTTTGGTGGTCGTGACAGTCGGTAATATTCCGTTTATCGGCTTGGTCGTGCCGAACATCATCAGCCGCCTGATGGGCGACAAGCTGCGCCAAAGCCTGCCTGCAGTGGCCTTGCTGGGCGCGTCTTTGGTGTTGCTGTGCGATATTGTCGGACGCGTGATTGTGTTTCCGTTTGAAATTCCGGT
>NZ_JBQCVF010000748.1:0-835 GCF_051962515.1 Neisseria sp. P0009.S007
CGCAGCAGCAGGCGTTGTCGCAAATCCTGTCGCAACAGCAGGAAGCCGCCGACTTCTGGCAGGCAACCGACCACGCCACCGCGCCGCAACTGTGGCAACACATCATCGCACCCGCCGAGTGGCAGCACGCCTTGTCCGTCATCCTTGCCGAACGCCTGCACGCCCGCTCCGTACCGCACAGCTTCGTTCCCCCCACGCCTTTGCCGCAGGGGCAGGCTGCATGGCTTTCAGACGACCTCTCCGGCGGTATCAAGAAATCCCTGCCCGTACAGGCATTGCTGAACCAAATCCAAGCGCAGCCGCCGTTTCAGACGGCATTGCACCACTGGCTTGACGGCATATTGTGCGCGCCCGATTTGAGCTACGCCCTCGCGCATCAAAGCGATTTGAGCGCACATCAAATCTGGCTTACGCCCGAAGGCCATCAGGTCGATAAAGTCAGCGTCCTGCTTTATGCCAAACCTGCGCAGGAAAGCCTGATTACCCAAAAAGCGCGTCTCGACGGCATCGCGTCCGAACTGGAAAGCCTCGCCCCCGAACTTTCTGCCGCCGAAGCCGCGTTCAAACAGGCGGAGGTTGCCGTGCGCTCGTCCGAAACGCAGCACAAAAACCTGATGCAGCAGCAACAGCAGCACACGCGCCAATACAGTCAAGCGCAGCAACGCGCCGCCGAACTCTTGGCGCGCACCAACCAAGGGCAAATCCGCCGCGAACACATCGAGCGCGAACTGGCGCAGTTGGCGAAAGAACAGACCGTATTGCAACACACGTCCGACGGGCTTTCAGACGACATCGTTACTTTGCAGGAAGCCGCCGCCGAACTCGAACACCAACA
>NZ_JBQCVF010000749.1:0-835 GCF_051962515.1 Neisseria sp. P0009.S007
CGCAGCAGCAGGCGTTGTCGCAAATCCTGTCGCAACAGCAGGAAGCCGCCGACTTCTGGCAGGCAACCGACCACGCCGCCGCGCCGCAACTGTGGCAACACATCACCGCGCCCGCCGAGTGGCAGCACGCCCTGTCCGTCATCCTTGCCGAACGCCTGCACGCCCGTAGCGTGCCGCACGGCTTCGTTCCCCCCGCACCTTTGCCGCAGGGGCAGGCGGCATGGCTTTCAGACGACCTCTCCGGCGGCATCAAAAAATCGCTGCCCGTACAGGCATTGCTGAACCAAATCCAAGCGCAGCCGCCATTTCAGACGGCATTACACCACTGGCTCGACGGCGTATTGTGCGCGCCCGATTTGAGCTACGCCCTCGCGCATCAAAACGATTTGGGCACGCATCAAATCTGGCTCACGCCCGAAGGCCATCAGGTCGATAAAGTCAGCGTCCTGCTCTATGCCAAACCCGCGCAGGAAAGCCTGATTGCCCAAAAAGCGCGCCTCGACGGCATCGCGTCCGAACTGGAAAACCTCGCCCCCGAACTTTCAGCCGCCGAAGCTGCGTTCAAACAGGCGGAGGCCGCCGTGCGCTCGTCAGAAGTGCAACATAAAAACCTGATGCAGCAGCAACAGCAGCACACGCGCCAATACAGTCAGGCGCAGCAACGCGCCGCCGAACTTCTGGCGCGCACCAACCAAGGGCAAATCCGCCGCGAACACATCGAGCGCGAACTGGCGCAGTTGGCGGAAGAGCAGACCGTGTTGCAACACACGTCCGACGGGCTTTCAGACGACATCGTTACTTTGCAGGAAGCCGCCGCCGAACTCGAACACCAACA
>NZ_JBQCVF010000750.1:0-835 GCF_051962515.1 Neisseria sp. P0009.S007
CGCATGGCACCCACTTTGCCGCCGCCGGTTTTGGCAAATTCGGCCGCGCGTTTCTGCGCATCCTCAGTCGCCTGCGTGATCAAATCGCGTTTGATGGTTTCCAAATTGCCCAGCAAATATTGCGGATTGTCGAAGCGGATAAATTCGTTTTGCGCACGGAAATTCAAAATGGCGCGCTGGGCGGCTTGGATTTTGTCCAGTTTTTTGGTGTTGACCACAATATTGAGGTCGCCGTCGTAGCCGTTGGGCGTGCGGGTTACGTTGCCCAGTTCGTCGCGGGTTTCATTGAAAACGCGCGACACTTCGGGCAGGCCCACTTTCATTTCAGCCGCCGTAAAGCCTTGCTCGCCCAAAAACTTAGACAGCTTCTTGCGTCTTGCCGTCAGCAAATCCAAAACTTCCTGATAGCTCTCGCCGTGCGCGTTCACGCCCGTATTCCACGTCGCGCTGTCGGATTGGAAATTTTTCTCCGCCAAACCTTTTACGGTAATCGTCCCCGGTTGGCGCAGATTCTTAAACTGCACGCCCAAAATAAACGCCGCAGCCATCAATCCCAGTGCCAACAATACGCCCAAAATCGATAAAGATGAAATCTGTTTTTGTTCGGACATAATCAGCTCCCTCAACAACGTGAGACAGGCGGTTTAAAACAAATATACAAAGGCGGCATAAATGCTGATAACGGCAATCAGGCTGTCCACACGGTCGAACACACCGCCGTGTCCCGGCAGCAGATTGCTGCTGTCTTTGATACCGGCCGCACGTTTGAGCCAGCTTTCCAGCAAATCGCCGCACACGCTGACAACGGTCAGAATCAAGCCGATCAAAATCGTTT
>NZ_JBQCVF010000751.1:0-833 GCF_051962515.1 Neisseria sp. P0009.S007
GATGTCTTGGCGGAAATCCGCGCGGCGCATCCGCAGCTGACGGCGCAGGAAAACGGCGCGTTGCAGGATATTGCCTACGGTTGCCAGCGTTATTTGGGCAGTTTGAAGTATATGCTTGGTCAAATGTTGAAGAAGCCGATTGACAATCCGCAGCTTGAAAGCCTGCTTTTGGCGGCGATGTACCAACTGCATTACACGCGCAATGCGCCTCATGCCGTGGTCAATGAAGCGGTGGAAAGCATTGCCAAAATCGGCCGCGGCCAGTTCCGCTCGTTTGCCAATGCGATTTTGCGCCGCTTTTTGCGTGAACGCGACAAGCTCGCAGCTTCCTGCAAAAAAGACGATGTGGCGAAACACAATTTGCCGCTGTGGTGGGTGGCTTATTTGAAAAACCATTATCCGAAACATTGGCACAATATCACCACTGCGCTGCAATCGCATCCGCCGATGACTTTGCGCGTCAACCGCCGACACGGCAATGCCGAAAGCTATTTGGAAAAACTGGCTGCGGAAGGTATTGCGGCCAGGGCTTTGGACGAATACGCCGTGATGTTGGAAGAAGCTGTGCCGGTAAGCCGCCTGCCCGGTTTTTCAGACGGCCTGGTGTCGGTGCAGGATTTTGGTGCGCAACGTGCTGCCTATTTGTTGAACCCGAAAGACGGCGAACGCATTCTCGATGCCTGTGCGGCGCCGGGCGGCAAGACAGGCCATATCTTGGAACTGGCAGATTGTCATGTTACCGCTTTGGATATAGATGAAGGCCGTCTGAACAGGGTGAAGAGCAATCTTGACCGTTTAGGCTTTCAAAAGGCCTCTTTGACTTGTGCCGATGC
>NZ_JBQCVF010000752.1:0-833 GCF_051962515.1 Neisseria sp. P0009.S007
ACCGAGTTTGCCCGCTTTGTCGCGCAGGCATTGCTGTGCGAATCGCCCAAGTCCGGCCATGAACCCTGCGGCGAGTGTGCTTCGTGCCATTTGTTCAGCCAAAACACCCATCCCGACTTTTACGAACTCACGCCGGAAATGCCCGAAGGCGAGGCAACAGGACGCAAACTCCTGCAAATCAAAATCGATGCCGTGCGCGATATTGTGGAAAACATTTACCTGACCGCTGTCCGCGGCGGACTGCGCGTGGTATTGGTGCATCCGGCTGAAAGCATGAACACACAGGCGGCAAACGGTTTGTTGAAAGCTCTGGAAGAGCCGCCGCAACACGTCGTTTTCCTGCTCGTTACCCATGCGCGCGACAAACTCCTGCCTACCATCAAAAGCCGTTGCCGCCAGATGGTGCTGCCCTCGCCTACCCATGAGCAGGCTGCGGCATACCTGCGCCAACAGGGTGTGGGAAATGCTGAAGCCTTGTTGGCATTTCACAGCGGCGCACCTTTATTCACGCCGACTCCCGAATTGGACGCATTACGCGAAGAGTTGCTGACTCTGCTGGCCGCACCGCGCCTGTTAGCCATACTCGACTACGCCGCCGCGTTCGACAAACAAAAACAACCGCTGGCCGTTTTCATCGACTGGTTGCAAAAGTGGCTGATGGATGTCGGCTTGGCACAACAAAGCATGGCGCCGCTTTATTATCCGCACCATGCCCAAGCCCTGCTTCAGACGGCCTCTAAAACCGATTCACGCAAACTGTTTGCCCTATTGGGCCGTCTGAACGCGCTCAACCCTTACGGATACCATACCTTGAGTGTTAAAATGCAGCTTGA
>NZ_JBQCVF010000753.1:0-833 GCF_051962515.1 Neisseria sp. P0009.S007
GCATCGGCACAAGTCAAAGAGGCCTTTTGAAAGCCTAAACGGTCAAGATTGCTCTTCACCCTGTTCAGACGGCCTTCGTCTATATCCAAAGCGGTAACATGACAATCTGCCAGTTCCAAGATATGGCCTGTCTTACCGCCCGGCGCCGCACAGGCATCGAGGATGCGTTCGCCGTCTTTCGGGTTCAACAAATAAGCTGCACGTTGCGCACCAAAATCCTGCACCGACACCAGGCCGTCTGAAAAACCGGGCAGACGGCTTACCGGAACGGCTTCTTCCAACATCACGGCGTATTCGTCCAAAGCCCTGGCCGGAATGCCTTCCGCAGCCAATTTTTCCAAATAGCTTTCGGCATTGCCGTGTCGGCGGTTGACGCGTAAAGTCATCGGCGGATGCGATTGCAGCGCGGTGGTGATGTTGTGCCAATGTTTGGGATAATGGTTTCTCAAATAAGCCACCCACCACAGCGGCAAATTGTGTTTCGCCACATCGTCTTTTTTGCAGGAAGCCGCGAGCTTGTCGCGTTCGCGCAAAAAGCGGCGCAAAATCGCATTGGCAAACGAGCGGAACTGGCCGCGACCGATTTTGGCAATGCTTTCCACCGCTTCATTGACCACGGCATGAGGGGCATTACGCGTGTAATGCAGTTGGTACATCGCCGCCAAAAGCAGGCTTTCAAGTTGCGGATTGTCAATCGGCTTCTTCAGCATTTGACCAAGCATATACTTCAAACTGCCCAAATAACGCTGACAACCATAGGCAATATCCTGCAACGCGCCGTTTTCCTGCGCCGTCAGCTGCGGATGCGCCGCGCGGATTTCCGCCAAGACATC
>NZ_JBQCVF010000754.1:0-833 GCF_051962515.1 Neisseria sp. P0009.S007
CGTTTGGCCGCACGCGGTTATGAGTTTGATACCGCGCGTTTCAACGCTTTGGAAGAGCAACGCAAAGCCGTTCAAGTGAAAACAGAAGAGTTGCAGGCTTCACGAAACAGTATTTCCAAACAAATCGGCGCGTTGAAAGGTCAAGGCAAACACGAAGAGGCTCAAGCTGCGATGGATCAGGTTGCCCAAATCAAAGTGGATTTGGAGCAGGCTGCCGCTGATTTGGATGCGGTTCAGAAAGAATTGGATGCATGGTTGTTGACCATTCCGAACCTGCCGCACGAAAGTGTTCCTGCCGGTAAAGATGAAACGGAAAACGTTGAAGTCCGCAAAGTCGGCACGCCGCGCGAATTTGACTTTGAAATCAAAGACCATGTTGATTTGGGCGAGCCTTTGGGTTTGGATTTTGAAGGCGGTGCGAAACTGTCTGGCGCGCGCTTTACCGTGATGAAAGGCCAAATCGCCCGTCTGCATCGCGCTTTGGCTCAGTTCATGCTGGATACGCACACGCTGAAACACGGCTACACCGAGCATTACACGCCCTACATCGTGGACGACACCACCCTGCAAGGCACAGGCCAACTGCCTAAATTTGCAGAAGATTTGTTCCATGTTACCCGCGGCGGTGACGAGAGCAAGAAAACGCAATATCTGATTCCGACCGCCGAAGTAACGCTGACCAATACCGTTGCCGACAGCATCGTGGCCGGCAACGATTTGCCGTTGAAATTAACTGCGCATTCCCCATGTTTCCGCTCCGAAGCGGGCGCATACGGTAAAGACGTGCGCGGTTTGATTCGCCAACACCAATTCGACAAAGTGGAAATGGTGCA
>NZ_JBQCVF010000755.1:0-833 GCF_051962515.1 Neisseria sp. P0009.S007
CCGAACGAAACCGCGTTGGAAGGCCCATACGGCGACCACACGGGCTATTACAACGAGCAGGACCATTTCCCCGTGTTTACGGTCGAACGCATCACCATGCGCGAAAACCCGATTTACCACTCCACCTACACGGGCAAACCGCCCGATGAACCCGCCGTTTTGGGCGTGGCGTTGAACGAAGTGTTCGTACCGCTCTTGCAAAAACAGTTCCCCGAAATCACCGATTTCTACCTGCCGCCCGAAGGCTGTTCCTACCGCATGGCAGTGGTCAGCATGAAAAAACAGTACGCCGGACACGCCAAGCGTGTGATGATGGGCTGCTGGTCGTTCCTGCGCCAGTTTATGTACACCAAATTCATCATTGTGGTCGATGACGATGTGGACGTGCGCGACTGGAAAGAAGTCATCTGGGCGGTCACCACGCGCATGGACCCTGTACGTGACACTGTTTTGATGGAAAACACACCTATCGACTACCTCGACTTCGCCAGCCCCGTCAGCGGACTTGGCGGCAAAATGGGTTTGGATGCGACCAACAAGTGGCCGGGCGAAACCGACCGCGAATGGGGACGAGTAATCAAAAAAGACCCTGCCGTTACGGCCAAAATCGATGAGATTTGGGAGAGTTTGGGCTTGTAGATGTCATTTCTATTGGAATTTATACTTCAAATCGTGATGGAAATGATTGGGGTGATGTTTGAGGGTACGATAGAAATATTGAGGCTCGATTGGAGAAAAAGAAAACTCTCCAAAAAAGGCTTGATAATGTTGACTATATGGTTTGCCATCATTGTTGCACTGATTATTTATATGGTCATTCCTAAGTAAACATC
>NZ_JBQCVF010000756.1:0-833 GCF_051962515.1 Neisseria sp. P0009.S007
TCAAGCTGCATTTTAACACTCAAGGTATGGTATCCGTAAGGGTTGAGCGCGTTCAGACGGCCCAATAGGGCAAACAGCTTGCGTGAATCGGTTTTAGAGGCCGTCTGAAGCAGGGCTTGGGCATGGTGCGGATAATAAAGTGGCGCCATGCTTTGTTGTGCCAAGCCGACATCTATCAGCCATTTTTGCAGCCAGTCGATGAAAATGGCCAGCGGTTGTTTTTGTTTGTCGAACGCGGCGGCGTAGTCGAGTATGGCCAACAGGCGCGGGGCAGCCAGCAACGTCAGCAACTCTTCGCGCAATGCGTCTAATTCGGGAGCAGGTGTGAATAAAGGCGCGCCGCTGTGGAATGCCAACAAGGCTTCAGCATTTCCCACTCCTTGTTGACGCAGATATGCCGCAGCTTGTTCATGGGTAGGCGAAGGCAGCACCATCTGGCGGCAACGGCTTTTGATGGTAGGCAGGAGTTTGTCGCGCGCGTGGGTAACGAGCAGGAAAACAACGTGTTGCGGCGGCTCTTCCAAAGCTTTCAACAAACCGTTTGCCGCCTGTGTATTCATGCTTTCCGCTGGATGCACCAATACCACGCGCAGTCCGCCGCGGACAGCGGTCAGGTAAATGTTTTCCACAATATCGCGTACGGCATCGATTTTGATTTGCAGGAGTTTGCGTCCCGTTGCCTCGCCTTCGGGCATTTCCGGCGTGAGTTCGTAAAAGTCGGGATGCGTGTTTTGGCTGAACAAATGGCACGAAGCGCACTCGCCGCAGGGTTCATGGCCGGACTTGGGCGATTCGCACAGCAATGCCTGCGCGACAAAGCGGGCAAACTCGGT
>NZ_JBQCVF010000757.1:0-832 GCF_051962515.1 Neisseria sp. P0009.S007
TAAATTGCGGCATGCCCATCGCGCCGGCATAGCTGCCTTTGAAGTCAAAGATATTTTCTTTTTCTTCTTTTGCCATCAGCAAAAGTTCGCTCAATTCGTTTTGGAAAAATTCGGCACGGCGAGGATAATCAAAGGCCAATGTACTCAAAGCATCGGCAACGCGGAAGCTGCCTGTATTTTTGCCGTAATTGGTTTCAATACCGAGAATCGCCACGATCAATTCGGCAGGAACACCGTATTTGCGTGCCACATCATCGATTACAGCACGGTTTGCCGCATAGAATTGTCTGCCGCCGTTAAATTTAGCTGCACCAGAGTTACCGGTGCGGAATTCATACCAAGGACGCGAAGTGCTTGGGCGGTACATAATGGTAATAATGTTGCCTTTATACACCACGCCATTAAAGAAATTGCGCAACTCTTCTGCACTGAAACGGCGGTTTTTCACTTCATATTGGATAAACTGCTGAACATTGACGTTCTCATTAAAACCGCTGCTGGCAACAGATTCAGCCGCAGCATCAAATACAGGTCGTTTTGCAGAGGAAACAGGCTTGACAGGTTTTGCCGTATCAACAGCAGGCTTTTGCGGAGTGCCGCATGAAGCTAAAGCCAAAGCAGTCAGACCTATCCCAAAGATTTTGATTTTATTCATAAATAATCTCTTTACTAAATAATACGACAAACCCGAACACGAACACGAATGAATATTCGGCCAATACATCATCTCTTCATATCAACCGCTATATTTCTAAACAAACTCAAAAATATAGACAAATCGATATTTACTTACTTCGACTCAAGCACATAAACAAGGCCGTCTGAAATCCAA
>NZ_JBQCVF010000758.1:0-831 GCF_051962515.1 Neisseria sp. P0009.S007
GCATTATTTAAAATAAGGTAAAGTTTTTATGATATTGCTCAATACTCAGGCAGGGTTGTTTTCATCAAAGTGAACCATTTCGATACCGAATTTTTCTGCCACGGCATCGCCTAAG
Source organism: Neisseria sp. P0009.S007 (assembly GCF_051962515.1). NCBI lineage: Bacteria > Pseudomonadati > Pseudomonadota > Betaproteobacteria > Neisseriales > Neisseriaceae > Neisseria > Neisseria sp. P0009.S007. The sequence continues at coordinate 116 of NZ_JBQCVF010000758.1, forward strand.
GCACGGACGCCGTAACGTTCTGTCGCATGGTGGCCGGCGCTGATAAATGCCACACCCGTTTCGTTGGCAAGATGATATTGCGCTTCGGAAATCTCACCGGTCAGATACGCATCGACACCTTCGTCTACGGCCGTCTGAAAAAATCCCTGCGCACCGCCGCTGCACCAGGCAATGCGTTTGATTTCGCGTTCAAGATCGCCGATAACGGTCGGCTTGCGGTCAAATACCGCCTCAATGCGTTCAGACAATTGCGCCAGCGTTTGCGTGGTTTTCAGACGGCCTGTATTCAACAGGTTTTGCTCGCCGAATTGTTTTTCGAGCACCCAATCAAGTTTCTCGGCCAACTGCGCGTTATTACCCAATTGCGGGTGTGCGTCCAGCGGCAGGTGGTAGCCCGCCATATTGATTTGGTGTTGCAGCAAGGTTTCAATGCGTGCTTTTTTCCAACCGGTAATCGTGACAGGCTCGCTTTTCCAAAACATACCGTGGTGAACCAAAAGCAGATCCGCCCCCTGCTCTACGGCAAAATCGATCGCTGCTTTGCTGGCGGTAACCGAAGTGGCGATTTTGGCAATTTCTTCTTTGCCTTCAACCTGCAAACCGTTGGGCGCATAGTCCTTAAACAACCCAACCTGCAAAGTCTCATCGCACCAAGCCAGAATTTCGCGGCGTAAAGCCATATTCCGCTCCTTATATCTATCTTCAAAAACAGCTTC
>NZ_JBQCVF010000759.1:0-831 GCF_051962515.1 Neisseria sp. P0009.S007
GCATTATTTAAAATAAGGTAAAGTTTTTATGATATTGCTCAATACTCAGGCAGGGTTGTTTTCATCAAAGTGAACCACTTCGATACCGAATTTTTCTGCCACGGCATCGCCTAAGGCACGGACGCCGTAACGTTCTGTCGCATGATGGCCGGCACTGATAAATGCCACACCCGTTTCATTGGCAAGATGATATTGCGCTTCCGAAATCTCACCGGTCAGATACGCATCGACACCTTCGTCTACGGCTGTCTGAAAAAATCCCTGCGCACCGCCGCTGCACCAGGCAATGCGTTTGATTTCGCGTTCAAGATCGCCAATAACGGTCGGCTTGCGGCCGAATACCGCCTCAATGCGTTCAGACAACTGCGCCAGCGTTTCCGTGGTTTTCAGACGGCCTGTATTCAACAGATTTTGCTCGCCGAATTGTTTTTCGAGCACCCAATCGAGTTTCTCGGCCAACTGCGCGTTATTGCCTAATTGCGGGTGCGCGTCCAGCGGCAGGTGGTAGCCCGCCATATTGATTTGGTGTTGCAGCAAGGTTTCAAGGCGTGTTTTTTTCCAACCGGTAATCGTGACAGGCTCGCTTTTCCAAAACATGCCGTGGTGAACCAAAAGCATATCCGCCCCCTGCCCTACGGCAAAATCGATTGCAGCTTTGCTGGCGGTAACCGAAGTGGCGATTTTGGCAATTTCTTCTTTGCCTTCAACCTGCAAACCATTGGGCGCATAGTCCTTAAACAGACCGACCTGCAATGTCTCATCGCACCAAGCCAGAATTTCGCGGCGTAAAGCCATATTCCGCTCCTTATATCTATCTTCAAAAACAGCTTC
>NZ_JBQCVF010000760.1:0-212 GCF_051962515.1 Neisseria sp. P0009.S007
TTACCGTCGGCACCAGTTGCACCATCTTTAATGATGGTAGTAGTGGTGTTACCGTTACCGTCTTTGATGGTTACAGTGTGGGTACCGTTGCCGTTGTCTTTAACGTCGGCTTCAGCGTTCTTACCGTCGGCACCTGTTGCACCATCTTTAATGATGGTAGTAGTGGTGTTACCGTTACCGTCTTTGATGGTTACAGTGTGGGTACCGTTGCC
>NZ_JBQCVF010000760.1:312-675 GCF_051962515.1 Neisseria sp. P0009.S007
GTTGTCTTTAACGTCGGCTTCAGCGTTCTTACCGTCGGCACCTGTTGCACCGGTAGCGCCGGTATCACCTTTAGCACCAGTTGCACCGTCTTTAACGATGGTAGTAGTGGTGTTACCGTCACCGTCGGTGATGGTTACAGTGTGGGTACCGTTGCCGTTGTCTTTAACATTGGCTTGTGCATTCTTACCGTCTGCACCAGTGTCACCTTTCGCACCAGTTGCACCGTCTTTAACGATGGTGGTAGTGGTGTTACCGTCACCATCGGTGATGGTTACAGTGTGAGTGCCGTTGCCGTTGTCTTTAACATTGGCTTGTGCATTCTTACCGTCTGCACCAGTGTCACCTTTCGCACCAGTTGCACC
>NZ_JBQCVF010000761.1:0-829 GCF_051962515.1 Neisseria sp. P0009.S007
GGTGTCTTCCAGCCATCGCGAGTCGGTTACTTGTGTGTTGGGGTGTTGGCAAAACGGGCACTTCATCGGGTTTCCTTATTGTTAGTCCGGCAGTTGCAGCACTCTTATACTCCGTTTGGGATTTAAATGCTATTATTGCCATCGACGTATTGGGTGCTGTGATTGCATCTATTACGGTAGCAATTGTACGTATACCTAAGCTGGGTAATCAAGTGCAAAGTTTAGAACCAAATTTCATAAGGGAGATGAAAGAAGGAGTTGTGGTTCTGAGACAAAACAAAGGATTGTTTGCCTTATTACTCTTAGGAACACTATATACTTTTGTTTATATGCCAATCAATGCACTATTTCCTTTAATAAGCATGGAACACTTTAATGGAACGCCTGTGCATATTTCTATTACGGAAATTTCCTTTGCATTTGGGATGCTAGCAGGAGGCTTATTATTAGGAAGATTAGGGGGCTTCGAAAAGCATGTATTACTAATAACAAGTTCATTTTTTATAATGGGGACCAGTTTAGCCGTTTCGGGAATACTTCCTCCAAATGGATTTGTAATATTCGTAGTTTGCTGTGCAATAATGGGGCTTTCGGTGCCATTTTATAGCGGTGTGCAAACAGCTCTTTTTCAGGAGAAAATTAAGCCTGAATATTTAGGACGTGTATTTTCTTTGATCGGAAGTATCATGTCACTTGCTATGCCAATTGGGTTAATTCTTTCTGGATTCTTTGCTGATAAAATCGGTGTAAATCATTGGTTTTTACTATCAGGTATTTTAATTATTGGCATTGCTATAGTTTGCCAAATGATAACTGAGGTTAGAAAATT
>NZ_JBQCVF010000762.1:0-828 GCF_051962515.1 Neisseria sp. P0009.S007
AGGCAGCGACTTCCACCGCCCCAACGACTTCAGCGGCGGCATACTCGGCGCCTGCCCCGACTTACCCGAACAATGCCGCCCGGTCTGGGAACACTTTAAGGCCGTCTGAATTTTTGACAGCAATTTTTCAGACGGCCTGCCAAGTATGAGATAGTTATAAACATATCACACTCTACATATTGAAACTGCCTGCCCGATACACCATAATAACCCTATAAATACCCCAAAAATAAAGGTTAACGCCATGTGCCAACTGCTCGGCATGAATTGCAACACGCCCACAGACATCATGTTTTCTTTTGAAGGCTTCCGCCGTCGCGGCGGCATTACCGACCACCACGCCGACGGCTTCGGTATCGGCTTTTTCGAAGGCAAAGGCGTGCGCTTGTTTCACGACGACAAACCCAGCGCCAACTCGCCCGTTGCCGACTTGGTGCGCGCCTACCAAATCAAATCTGAAAACGTTATCGCCCATATCCGCAAGGCCTCACAAGGCCAGACCTCATTGGCGAACACTCATCCCTTCATGCGCGAGATGTGGGGCGAATATTGGCTGTTTGCCCACAACGGCCATTTGATTGATTTTTACCCCGAGCAGGGCGAGTACTACCATGCCGTCGGCTCAACCGATTCCGAACGCGCGTTCTGCTTTATCCTCAACCGCCTGCGCAGCCGCTTTGCCACCAAACCCAAACCTGAAGTTTTGTTTGATGCCATCGCCGGCTTGACTCATGAAATCCGCCGCTACGGCTTGTTCAACTTCGTCATGTCCAACGGCGACTGCCTGTTTGCCCACGCCAGTACCTTACTGCACTACATCGTGCGCAA
>NZ_JBQCVF010000763.1:0-827 GCF_051962515.1 Neisseria sp. P0009.S007
CGCTGGGTGTTGGGCGAGGCTTCGGCGAAGCAGCTTCGCGGCGAGAGTATGCAGGACGTGATTTTTAACGGTGCGGCGACGCGCCGTCCTGCGCCGAGGGCTTCGGTGGAGCTGGTGTTTGACAACAGCGACCACAGTTTGCAGGGGGCGTGGGGGCAGTATGCCGAGGTGAGCATCAAGCGACAGCTAACGCGTCAGGGAGAATCGACTTATTTCATCAACAATCAGACCGTGCGCCGCCGCGACATTACTGATTTGTTTCTGGGTACGGGCGTGGGCGCGCGCGGTTATGCCGTCATCGAGCAGGGGATGATTTCACGCATCATCGAAGCGCGGCCGGAGGAGTTGCGCGCCTATATCGAGGAGGCGGCGGGCGTGTCCAAATATAAGGAACGCCGTAAGGAGACGGAAGGCCGTCTGAAAGGCACACGCGAGCATTTACAGCGTTTGGGCGATTTGCAGAACGAGTTGGCGCGTCAGGTGGAAAAGCTCGAGAAACAGGCGGAAACCGCCGAACGCTACAAATCCCTGACCGCGCAGTTGAACCAGCAACAGGATTTGCTCGATTACGCCCAATGGCAGCAATCGCTTGCCGCTGCCGACAAAGCGACCGCGCAGCATCAGTCTTTGCAGGCGCAGCAGGACGAAACCGCCGCGCAGGTTCAGGCATTAAACGACGAAGTACACACCTTGCAGACCGCCGAACAGTCGCAACAGCAGGCGGTACATGAATTGAGCAACAAACGCGGTGTGTTGCGCGAGCAGATTGCCCGTTTGGAAGAACAAATCCGCCATCAGCAAAACCTGCACCAACGCATCGAACGCGA
>NZ_JBQCVF010000764.1:0-827 GCF_051962515.1 Neisseria sp. P0009.S007
CGCTGGGTGTTGGGCGAGGCTTCGGCGAAGCAGCTTCGCGGCGAGAGTATGCAGGACGTGATTTTTAACGGTGCGGCAACGCGCCGTCCTGCGCCGAGGGCTTCGGTGGAGCTGGTGTTTGACAATAGCGACCACAGTTTGCAGGGGGCGTGGGGGCAGTATGCCGAGGTGAGCATCAAGCGGCAGCTGACGCGTCAGGGCGAATCGACTTATTTCATCAACAATCAGACCGTGCGCCGTCGCGACATTACCGATTTGTTTCTGGGTACGGGCGTGGGCGCGCGCGGTTATGCCGTTATCGAGCAGGGGATGATTTCGCGCATCATCGAAGCGCGACCGGAGGAGTTGCGCGCCTATATCGAGGAGGCGGCGGGCGTGTCCAAATACAAGGAACGCCGCAAGGAGACGGAAGGTCGTCTGAAAGACACGCGCGAGCATTTGCAGCGTTTGGGCGATTTGCAGAACGAGTTGGCGCGTCAGGTGAAAAAGCTGGAGAAACAGGCGGAAACCGCCGAACGCTACAAATCCCTGACCGCGCAGTTGAACCAACAACAGGATTTGCTCGATTACGCCCAATGGCAGCAATCGCTTGCTGCCGCCGACAAGGCGACCGCACAACATCAGTCTTTGCAGGCGCAGCAGGACGAAACTGCCGCGCAGGTTCGGGCGTTAAACGACGAAGTACACGCCTTGCAGACTGCCGAACAGTCGCAGCAGCAGGCAGTACACGAATTGAGCAACAAACGTGGCGTGTTGCGCGAGCAGATTGCCCGTTTGGAAGAACAAATCCGCCATCAGCAAAACCTGCACCAACGCATCGAACGCGA
>NZ_JBQCVF010000765.1:0-826 GCF_051962515.1 Neisseria sp. P0009.S007
TAAATTGCGGCATGCCCATCGCGCCGGCATAGCTGCCTTTGAAGTCAAAGATATTTTCTTTTTCTTCTTTTGCCATCTGCAAAAGTTCACTCAATTCATTTTGGAAAAACTCGGCACGGCGAGGATAATCAAAGGCCAATGTACTCAAGGCATCGGCAACGCGGAAGCTGCCTGTATTTTTACCATAATTGGTTTCAATCCCGAGAATCGCCACAATCAATTCGGCAGGTACGCCGTATTTGCGTGCCACATCATCAATTGCGGCACGGTTTGCCGCATAGAATTGTCTGCCGCCGTTAAATTTGGCTGCACCGGAGTTACCGGTACGGAATTCATACCAAGGACGCGAAGTGCTTGGGCGGTACATAATAGTAATAATATTGCCTTTATACACCACGCCATTGAAGAAGTTACGCAATTCTTCCGCACTGAAACGACGGTTTTTCACTTCATATTGGATAAACTGCTGAACATTGACGTTTTCATTAAAACCGCTGCTGGCAACAGATTCAGCCGCAGCATCAAATACAGGTCGTTTTGCAGAGGAAACAGGCTCGACAGGTTTTGCCGTATCAACAGTAGGCTTTTGCGGAGTGCCGCATGAAGCTAAAGCCAAAGCAGTCAAACCTATCCCAAAGATTTTGATTTTATTCATAAATAATCTCTTTACTAAATAATACGACAAACCCGAACACGAATGAATATTCGGCCAATACATCATCTCTTCATATCAACCGCTATATTTCTAGACAAACTCAAAAATATAGACAAATCGATATTTACTTACTTCGACTCAAGCACATAAACAAGGCCGTCTGAAATCCAA
>NZ_JBQCVF010000766.1:0-822 GCF_051962515.1 Neisseria sp. P0009.S007
GTGCAAAATGGATAGGATTTCGGTGGCCGAATGTGGTAAGCCTTTGTTTCAGACGGCCTTGACGGTGCAGGTGGGCGATGTGAACTATGGCGGCCATCTGGCAAATGATGCGGTGTTGCGTTTGTGCCATGAAGTGCGGATGCGTTGGCTGGTGACGCTGGGTTGGAGTGAAATGGATGCTGGAGGGTCGGGTCTGATTATGGCGGATGCGGCGGTGCAGTATTTGGCGCAAGGTCATCATGGCGATGAGCTGTCGGTAGAAATGGGGGCGGCAGGCGTGGTCGGTGTGGGCTTTTCTTTGCTATACCGTATCCGCAGGATTTCAGACGGCCTTGTGTTGGCGAAAGTGCAGACAGGTATGGTGTGTTTCGACTATGGCAAGCAGCGTGTCTGTCGTCTGCCTTTGGCATTGAAAACGGCATTGGAGGCCGTCTGAAATGGAGGAATCAAACAATTTTGCACTCCATTTTGAACGCTATCTGAAAACCTTGCTGCAACAAGGCAAGTCGGAGCATACCGTTTCCGCTTATCGGCGCGATTTGAGCGAGTTGATGCGCCTGTTGCCTGATAATCTTGAAAACGGCCTGCCGACGCGCCGTGATTTTGTGGCGGTATTGAAAAAACTGTCGCAAAAGGGCTTAAGCGAAAGCAGCTTGGCACGGAAATTGTCGGTATGGCGGCAGTATTGCAGTTGGCTGGTGCAGATAGAAGTTATGGAAAGCGACCCGACATTTAACATGAAAGCGCCGCGCCTGCCAGAACGCCTGCCCAAAGCGCTGCCGCAGGAACCTTTAAATCATATCCTTGACCATGCGCCGGTTG
>NZ_JBQCVF010000767.1:0-813 GCF_051962515.1 Neisseria sp. P0009.S007
CAAGTGGCTTACAAAATCTTGGATGAAAATCGCGATAAGATGGAAACCATGTGCAAAGCACTGATGGATTGGGAAACCATCGATCGAGATCAAGTTTTGGAAATTATGGCCGGTAAACAACCTAGCCCGCCTAAAGATTACAGCCACAATGTCCGTGATGACAAAGTAGAAGAGCCTGAAGCACCTGTTGCTGAAGCTGCTGAACATGTTGAGCAAAATGAGGTTCAGAATACTGAGTCAGTAGAAGCAGAAAAAACGGATAAATCTGTATAAGGTTTGTAACAGAAAACGGTAGCTTTTAAGCTGCCGTTTTTATTTCAGGATAAGCTAAAGGCCGTCTGAAAATTTTCAGACGGCCTGATTTTATTTGATCAATTACAAAACAGCCAAAGCTGCTTCGTAGTCAGGCTCGTTCGCAATTTCAGAAACCAGCTCAGCGTGGAGAACTTGGTTTTGCTCGTTCAAAACCACAACTGCGCGGGCAGTCAGGCCGCGCAATGGGCTTTCTGTCAGTGTAACACCGTAATCGTTAGAAAAGCTGCTGCGGAATGTAGAAAGTGTCACCACGTTTTCCAAACCTTCTGCACCGCAGAAGCGGGCTTGTGCAAACGGTAAATCGGCAGAAATGCACAAGACGACGGTATTGTCCAAAGACGAGGCACGTTTGTTGAAAGTGCGGACGGACTGGGCACATACGCCGGTGTCAATGCTAGGGAAAATATTCAGCACTTTGCGTTTGCCTGCAAAGTCAGCCAATGATTTCTCAGATAGGTCTGCTGCTACCAATGTGAAATCAGGTGCAACTTGGCCGAT
>NZ_JBQCVF010000768.1:0-805 GCF_051962515.1 Neisseria sp. P0009.S007
TTTTACGGTTGCTATGATTATTCTTATTTTGGGTTTTTCTATATTGTCTTATATTCAACATATTTAGTATAAAAAATAACCTATCAAATGAAAGTCAGCTATTTAAGTTGTAGAATGTTTTGTAAACCAATGCCGTCTGAAAATCTTTATTTCAGACGGCATTTTTTATTTTTTAAGTAATACTATTTCAGTATGGCTGGATTGTTTTCAGACGGCCTGAAGATTTAGTCGGCCGTTCCGCGTATTTCGTTGATTGGGATGCGCGGTGTATAAAGTATGTCGTAAGTCGGCTTGTCCAGCAGATCTTGCAGTGAGTATTGATCTAAATGATTGAAGAAGGCTTTGATGGCACCGGTGATGATACCGGTCAGTCGGCAGGATGGGGTGATGAGGCATTCGTTGTTGTCGCCCATGCATTCGACAACCTGCATCGGCTCAAGATGGCGTACCACTGCACCGATATTGATGTTTTCAGGATTGTCTGCCAAGCGCAAACCGCCGCCTTTGCCGCGCACGCTGACCAGAAAACCGCCTTTGACTAATGAGGTAACCACTTTCATCAAATGGCTTTTGGAAATATTGTAAGTCTCGGCAATAGTGCCGATATTGACGAGGGTGTCGTCGTTGATGGCGGTATAAACCAATACGCGCAATCCGTAATCGGTATGTTGGGTCAGATACATGGCTGGTTCTTTAGATATTTTTATTATATGTCAAAAGCGTAGTGCTTGGTGAGGGGCTGTTTGACTTTATGTGGGATTGGGTTTCATAATATCTGAAACATTTGAATTAATCCAGTTTGACA
>NZ_JBQCVF010000769.1:0-804 GCF_051962515.1 Neisseria sp. P0009.S007
GCAGTCAATTTTTTACTTAGGAAAAATCATGAATAAGGTCTCCTCTCCTGTATTCCGCCTTAGTATCATTACACTCGCATTATCAACAAGCTTCGCTCATGCCGAAAATTTGCAACCCGCAGAAACTGCCGAGCTGAATGAAATTAAGGTCACCGGTACTGCCGTACCGACTCGTGTAACCCGCAACCAGCTTGACCGCGAAACTTCGACCGATTTGAAACAAGTCATGAAAGACCAAATCGGTATGGACGTCGGCGGCGGCAACGGCGTGGCGCAGTTTTACAGCATCCGCGGCGTTGGTGAAGACAAAATTAACCTAGAAGTCGACAACACCAGCCAATCCACTAAAATCTTCCACCACCAAAGCCGCTTCCAGCTTGATCCTGCTTTGGTGAAAAGCATCAACGTTGAAAAAGGCACGGGCGCGGCGAGCGCGGGTTTGGGTGCGGTCGGCGGTACCATCCGCGTAACAACGGTTGACGCGAAAGACCTGCTTACAGACGGCAAACCTTTCGGTTTCAAACTCGGCGCGGGCTTGAGCAGCAATAAAGGCTCAACCGGCAACGCAGCAGTTTACGGCTATCAAAACGGCTTCGATGCCCTGTTTGCAGGCAACTTCCTCAACAACCGTGACTACAAAGACGGCAACGGCAATGTTAACCTCGGCAGTCGTCTGAAACAGCACAGCTACCTCGCCAAACTCGGCTACGATTTCAACGACGACCACGGCATCCGCCTGACCTACCGTCAGGAATACCAAAAAGGCACCCGCACCGACAAAGCCGAGTTCCAAAACGTTGACAG
>NZ_JBQCVF010000770.1:0-797 GCF_051962515.1 Neisseria sp. P0009.S007
GTCAACTATCTTGCCAAACGCTTTGCCGCCAAAGAGGCTTTTGCCAAAGCCGTCGGTACGGGCATACGCGGCGTGGTGTCTTTCCGCAATATCGGTGTCGGACATGACGCATTGGGCAAGCCTGAATTGTTTTTTGCACCGGCTTTAACCAAATGGCTGGAAGAACAGGGCATCCGAAGCTGCCATCTCAGTATGAGCGATGAAGAGGATACTGTCATGGCTTTTGTCGTTGCGGAAAAATAAGGCCGGATTTTAGTATTCTGAAATAGAGCATCCTTTTCAGACAGCCTGAAGGGTTAGGTATTTGTTGAAGGTCGGGCGTATAGGCCCGATATTGTTTTTTTACGCATAAATCGGCAGGTGTCGCCGCCTGCCGCATATAAGAATAATCTCATGATGACTGAAGACACACGTCCATTGGTGCAAGTGGTTGCCGGAATTTTGCTCGACCAAAACGGCCGCTACCTGCTCAGTTCCCGCCCCGAGGGTAAACCGTATGCCGGCTATTGGGAATTTGCCGGCGGCAAGGTGGAAGCCGGCGAAAGCGATTTTCAAGCCTTGCAACGCGAGTTTAAAGAAGAGCTCGGCATCTGTATCCTTGTCGCTACGCCGTGGCTGACCAAAGTCCATTCCTACGAACACGCACATGTACGCCTGCATTTTTTATGGGTGGAAACCGACCAATGGACGGGCGAAATCCAATCGAGGGAAGGACAGAAATGGGCATGGCAAAAGGCAGGGGATTTTACCGTTGCGCCGATGTTGCCTGCCAATAGCGCATTATTACGCTCCCTATC
>NZ_JBQCVF010000771.1:0-793 GCF_051962515.1 Neisseria sp. P0009.S007
GCCTTGTGTTTGGAAAAATCGATGCAAAACAGTAAAAATTCCGCACAATGGACAATATAAGGTGCGCTTCCTGCCGCTTCATGTATCCCCTGCCTCAGCGCAAGATCGGATACGCGGATGATGGAAACACATTGCAGATTGTTGGAAGTCGAAGCCTGCTGTCCGGCGCGAACCAGCGTATCGAGGATTTCAGCGGCAATCGGTTCGGAAGTAAACCTGCGGATGGAACGATGGGAAAGAATCGTATCGAGTGTCGGTTTGCTTTGCATCATGACAGGGCTTTCAAACTGGGTTGGCAGACAGGTTTTGCCAAAAACTTTTCAGACGGCCTTAGCAGCATTTTCAAATGCCTGAATAATCGGATTCAACAGCGCATATTTGGTTTTCAAGGCCGCTTTATTGACCACCAAGCGGCTGGAAATATCAGCCACATGTTCCACAGCTTCCAAACCATTGGCCTTCAATGTATTGCCGCTGGAAACCAAATCGACAATCGCGTCGCTCAAACCGACCAAAGGCGCAAGCTCCATCGAGCCGTACAGTTTGATGATGTCCACATGCACACCCTTATCGGCAAAGTGTTCGGCGGCGATGTCGGGATATTTAGTGGCAATCCGCAAGCGGCTGCCGGGTTTGGACGCAGCGGCGTAATCGAAACCTTTTTTCACCGCAACCATCATGCGGCATGAGGCGATGTGTAAATCTAAGGGTTGATACAGGCCATCTCCGCCATGCTCAATCAGCACGTCCTTACCGGCAATACCGAAATCCGCCGCACCATATTGCACATAAG
>NZ_JBQCVF010000772.1:0-784 GCF_051962515.1 Neisseria sp. P0009.S007
ATCGCAAGTTCCTCTACGAATTGTTGGCCGGAACAAGGGTGGTGTTTTTGAAACAGAACAAAACAAACGAATAAAAACAAAAAGCGACTCAATCCGTAAATAAAATAAAGGCCGTCTGAAACTCAAGATAAGTTTCAGACGGCCTTTAATCATAACATCAAGCAATGATTATTCTTGCCAACGTTTAAACACCAGCGAAGTATTGACACCGCCAAAAGCAAAGTTATTGCTGACCACATAATCGGTTTGAATCTCACGTCCGCCTGTTTGGATGTAATCCACCTTGCCGCAACGCGGATCGATGTTTTCTAAATTGACGGTAGGCGCAAACCAGCCGTTGTTCATCATTTCGATGGTAAACCAGGCTTCCAATACGCCGCATGCGCCGAGTGTATGGCCGAGATAGCTTTTTTGCGAACTCATCGGCACAAAACCAAACACTGCCTCAGTCGCCAATGTTTCAGCAATATCGCCTTTTTCGGTCGCCGTACCGTGGCCGCTGACGTAGCCGACTTTATCAGGCGTAATACCGGCGTCTTTCAGCGCAAGCTCCATACATTTCTGCATAGTTTCTTTTTGCGGTTGGGTAACGTGGCTGCCGTCGCTGTTGGCACCATAGCCGACAAGCTCGGCATAGATTTTCGCACCGCGCCGTTTGGCGTGTTCCAATTCTTCCAATACAAAAATCCCCGCGCCTTCACCGATGACCAAGCCGTCGCGTCCGCTGTCGTAAGGACGCGGGGTCAGTTCAGGTTCACCGTTGCGGCGGCTAGCAGCGTAGAGC
>NZ_JBQCVF010000773.1:0-778 GCF_051962515.1 Neisseria sp. P0009.S007
CAGTAGATGAAGTGCGTGCTGAATTGGGCAAAGTGTTGGCACAGAAACATCTTGCCGCCAAGAAAATGGCCGATGAAAGCAACCGCCACGAAGCCATCGATGCTAATCTGCAAGCCGCCGTAGATGCCGGTCGCGATGATCTTGCCGAAGCGGGTATCGCCGAGCAGATGGACATCGAAGCGCGTCTGCCTGTTTTGGAAAACACCATCGCCGATTGTGCCGCACAAGAAAAAGAGCTCGAAGGCTTTATTGCCGCCCTGCAGGCGAAAAAACGCGAGATGCAGCAGCAGCTGCAAGACTGGCGTGCCGCACAGCAAAGCATGGGGACAGGCAAAACAGCCGGCGGCAACGGCAGCGACCTCAACCGCATTGCCCGTGATGCCGAAAAAAGCGGCAATGCCTTCGACCGTGTGATGGGTCGCCAAAACTCAATACACAGTAGTACTGATGCGGCGCAGTTGGCAAAGCTGAAAGAACTGGAAGACTTAAGCCGCAACAACCGCATTGCCGAAAGATTGGCGGCATTGAAAGCGAAATCATAAGCCATATTGAGAAAATCTCGGTTTCAGACGGCCTCTATCTTCACGGGGCCGTCTGAAAAAAGAAAACCATACACACCTCAATAACAAAAAGATGCCGGATTGGGAAAAATCCTGTGAATTACGACCAATTAATAAAAATACCCATATCCAATCGGCTTAACTTTAAAATAAAATATATGCCGTCTGAAAATTAAAAAGAATAAGGAAATGCAATATGTGGAATTTAATCAACGCCC
>NZ_JBQCVF010000774.1:0-777 GCF_051962515.1 Neisseria sp. P0009.S007
GAAGAATTGCAGTCTGAGTATTATCGCGGTCTGCACCGCTTTGACAGCCGTAAGGGCGAAGTAGATTCTTATAAAGCCCTGCATTCCTGGGTGCCGTTTATCGCTTCTGTCGGCGGCATGATGATTGCGGCCATGTTGATTTTCAAAGGTCTGAAAAATCTGCATTTGGGTATGAGCAATGTCAACAGCTTCCTGACCATTTTCATGATCGGCGCGGCTATTTGGATGGGTACGTTTGTATTTGCCAAAAGTTTAAAACGCAAAGATTTGGATAAATCGACTTTCCAAATGTTCTCATGGATGCAGGTATTTACTGCTTGCGGTTTTGCATTCAGCCATGGTGCGAACGATATTGCCAATGCGATTGGTCCGTTTGCCGCGATTATGGATGTATTGCGTACCAACAGCATTACCGCTCAAAACGCTGTGCCTCCGATTGCCATGTTGACTTTCGGTATCGCTTTGATCGTCGGCTTGTGGTTTGTCGGTAAAGAAGTGATTAAAACCGTAGGCACCAGCTTGGCAGAAATGCACCCCGCGTCAGGCTTCTCAGCAGAGCTTTCTGCTGCCGCCGTCGTGATGGCTGCATCATTTATGGGCTTGCCTGTTTCCAGTACCCATATCTTGGTGGGTGCAGTTTTGGGTATCGGTTTGGTTAACCGCAATGCCAACTGGAAATTGATGAAACCGATCGGCCTTGCTTGGGTAATTACCTTGCCTGCCGCTGCCGTTTTGTCTGTTGTCAGCTATTTGGTTTTGCAAGCCGTGTTTTAATTG
>NZ_JBQCVF010000775.1:0-769 GCF_051962515.1 Neisseria sp. P0009.S007
TTACCCGAGTTTGACCGTAAAGTATTAGAAGTATTGCGCGAACCTTTGGAAAACGGCGAAATCCATATTTCCCGCGCCGCACGCCAAGCAGTTTATCCGGCCAAGTTCCAACTTGTCGCCGCCATGAACCCCTGCCCTTGTGGCTATCTTGGCCATCCGTCCAAACCTTGCCGTTGCACGCCTGAAAGTGTTGCCCGCTACCGCAACAAAATTTCAGGGCCATTGCTCGACCGTATTGATTTAACCATCGAAGTACCCAGCCTTTCCGCTGCCGAATTGATGCAACAAGAAGCAGGCGAATCCAGTGCCACAGTATTGGAACGCGTTACCGCCGCACGCAAAATCCAATACAACAGACAAGGCAAAGTCAATGCCGAACTGAGTATCAGCGAGCTCGATGGTAAAGCCCGCATCCAAAAAGAAGCGCAAGAAGCCTTGGGAACCATGCTCGAAAAACTGTCCCTTTCCGCTCGAAGCTTCCACCGCATCATGCGCGTTGCCCGTACGCTGGCTGATTTGGCAGGCGACGAAGAAGTCAGCAAAACCCATGTGATGAAAGCCATCGGCTTCCGTCGCGCCCTTTAACTTTTCAGACGGCCTGAATCTTTATGTTTAAGTAAAACTAGAGTAAACAAAGCATCAGGATTTTGCCGTCCATAACGGTTATTGATAAAATATCGAATCTAAACTCAGACAGTCTCCCCTCAGGCCGTCTGAACACATTATTACAAGGTAAGTCATGAAAAAATCTACACAATATGGCAAAGGC
>NZ_JBQCVF010000776.1:0-760 GCF_051962515.1 Neisseria sp. P0009.S007
GCCTTGGGCAACTCGCCTTTTACAAGCAGAAGCGAAAAGTATTCTTCAGGCAGTCGTAAGGCGACATCCTGCATTTGCTTGCGCGAGGAAAACAACACCAGCGTGCCGATGGCTTCAACCGGAGAAACCAGCTTCGGCAACCATTCGACAATGGCAGCCGTGTGCGCATCAGGGTCTTTGGGGCTGGCATGAACCGGCGGAATATACAGCTCGCCTTGCGTATCGAAATTAAACGGGCTTTCCAAAGCAAGCGTGGTGGTTTCGGGCAGCCATAATAGGCCGGTTTGACGCAAAATCAGGTTGAAGCTGCCGAGCGATTGCAGGGTGGCCGAAGTCAGCACCGCGCCTGCCGCGCGCCGCCATAGGCTGTTGGCAAGGTGGGATGCGCTGCTGATGGGGCTGGCGTTGAAAATATAGTCGTTTTTGTCGTCGGCATGGCGGGTTATCCATTTCGCCAACGGCTCTTCGCCCTCAATGGGAACGGTGGAGAGTAAATCCCAAACCGCGCTGATTTGTTCGATACGGGCGATAAAAAGGCCGAACTCACTGGTCAGGCGGTCGATGAGCGCGCCGTCCTGTTCTTTTTCGCGGCGCGCGGCGGAAAGCGCATCGTTCAGCCCGACAACGTGTTTGAGCAGGCTGCGCGCAGCAATAGCCGTATTTGAAACTGTGGTTTCCAGGCCTTCGGGGATTTTGCCGTCTTCCCACAGCCAAGTCGGTTCGTTGTGTTCCCGCCTGTCGTTTTCAGACGACCCCAGAC
>NZ_JBQCVF010000777.1:0-754 GCF_051962515.1 Neisseria sp. P0009.S007
ATACAAAAGGTACGCAGTCACCTTCTTGCACTTTTGCCGTATTATGTACCGCACCAATACCTGTAGTAACGCCGCAGCCGAGCAAACATACTTGTTCGTGGTTGGCTTCTGGGTTGATTTTCGCCAGTGAAACTTCGGCAACAACTGAGTATTCGCTGAAGGTCGAACAGCCCATATAGTGATAGATCGGCTGACCTTGATAAGAAAAACGCGTCGTACCGTCCGGCATTAAACCTTTACCTTGTGTATCACGCACTGAGACGCATAAGTTGGTTTTACCTGAACGGCAAAACTCACATTCGCCACATTCAGCGGTATAAAGAGGAATAACGTGATCACCTGGTTTTACGCTTGACACACCTTCGCCTACAGCAACAACCACACCCGCACCTTCATGCCCAAGTACCACAGGAAACACGCCTTCCGGATCGCTTCCTGATAACGTAAATGCATCAGTGTGGCACACGCCCGTGTGGGTATTGCGGATTAACACTTCGCCTTTGCGTGGCATTTCTACGTCGATTTCCACAATTTGTAAGGGTTGATTTGGTGAGAATGCCACCGCCGCACGAGATTTGATGGTTGAATTGGTTTGTTTAATTTCCATTATTTTTGCCTTTTAATTCATTAATAAAGTTATCTAGCCTAAGTGAGATAACAATAGGTTATACTTTGACCTCCACTCTAAAGCAAGCATTTTTGCAATTTTGGCTCCGACGGTAGCATGATCACCTGAAGGATCGCCATACAATCG
>NZ_JBQCVF010000778.1:0-754 GCF_051962515.1 Neisseria sp. P0009.S007
ATCTCGTACGGATCAGAATATTTTTTCATTGATGGATAGTAAAAATCCTGAACCTGCGCCTTACCTGCCGCAATTTTGTATTGGCGGACATAAGCAACCGAAGGCATGGTTGCCGTCAGTTTACCGTTTTGATTGAAATAAACGGTATATTGCTGGGCAAAAGCGACAACGGGCGTACTGAATAAAACAGCAGCCAACAGGCCTGATTTTAAATAATTATTCATAATATGGAGTTTGGCAGTATATGTTCTACAAACAGTCAGTAATAAGAATCCACTGACATTAAAAACTATGGCAAATATTATAAGCCATAGTTTCAAAGCCTGCTTGGATTTCATATTCGGCATACCATAGGCATTTGTATTTTCTTAAAATATTAAAGGTTATACAAAACAAAGGCCGTCTGAAGCTTTTTCAGACGGCCTTTGTTTTATTTATATCAAAATAAACTACTCTTCACCCAATAATTGCTCACGGGTCAACAAGAATACAAACCCATCGCCACCGCTGGTTTCCAACCAAGTAAATGGCAATTCGGGATAAGCCGCTTCCAATACCTCACGGTTGTGACCGATTTCAACCAACAATACACCTTTCGGATTCAGATATTTTGCCGCTTGCAGAATGATTTGACGTGTAGCATCCAAACCATCTTCGCCACTGCCCAAAGCCAATTCCGGCTCATGCAGATATTCATCAGGCAACGCCTCCACAGAGTCCGCATCGACATAAGGCGGATTGGAAACAATCAAGT
>NZ_JBQCVF010000779.1:0-752 GCF_051962515.1 Neisseria sp. P0009.S007
TTACGCGGATTGGAAGTATTGGTACACGAAGTAATCGCGGCAATAATCACTGCTCCGTCAGGCATTTGGCCGTCTGAAGGCTCTTCATAAGATTTAGCCAAGCCTTTGCTGGCCAAATCGGCGGTCGCAAAACGGGCATGCGGATTACTTGGACCTGCCATGTTGCGCGTTACGCTGCTCAAATCAAATTTCAATACGCGCGGATAAACGGCGGTTTTCAAGGCATCTGCCCACAAACCTGCGGTTTTGGCGTAGGTTTCCACCAATTTCACCTGCTCATCATCGCGACCGGTCAGTTTCAAATAATCAATGGTTTGCTCATCAATAGCGAACATCGCGGCAGTCGCGCCGAACTCAGGAGTCATATTGGAAATAGTGGCACGGTCGCCGATGGACAGGCTTCTTGCGCCCTCGCCGAAAAATTCAACAAATGCGCCAACCACGCGCTCTTTACGCAAGAATTCGGTCAGTGCCAACACGATGTCTGTGGCAGTAATGCCCGGCTGGCGTTTGCCGGTCAGCTCAACGCCGACAATATCAGGCAGACGCATCATGGATGCACGGCCCAGCATCACGGTTTCGGCTTCCAAACCGCCCACGCCTACGGAAATCACGCCCAATGAATCGACGTGCGGCGTATGTGAGTCTGTACCGACGCAGGTGTCGGGGAACGCTACACCGTTTTTGACTTGGACAACCGGCGACATTTTTTCCAAGTTGATTTGGTGCATAATGCCTTTGCCCGCCGGAAT
>NZ_JBQCVF010000780.1:0-746 GCF_051962515.1 Neisseria sp. P0009.S007
GAATAAAGGCTGTCTGAAAGAAAGACTTTCAGACGGCCTTGTCGTTTGCTGATAAGGTTTATTGCCAAATTAAAACCTTAGGTTCCGGGGTAACTTGATAGCCTTCTTGACGCAATAGTTCGATTAAGCCTTTTTCGCTGGGTAAATGGGCAATACCGACAGCAAAGAGGGTGCTTTGTTTGGCGGATTGCTTGCGGATTTCAGGCAGCCATGCCAAGTTGCGCCGAATCAGGAGGTCGTTTTTTAGCCAATCGGACATGGCTTTGGCGTATTTGGTATCAACAAGTTTGAGGGTGCGTTGTTCGGTTTCTTCCAAAAGTGAAATGAGTTCTTCAAAGCGGCCGTCTGAATAGGCTTGATGGAGTTTTTTGATATCTTCGGTTTCTTCTTTATAGGTTTTAATACTGGCTTTCAGAAAGTTGAGCATGGTTTCTTCAGGCTGAGCTTTGAAGATTGCGGTAACATCGTCCAAACTTTCTAATGAACCACGCGGCTTATTGATGTCGGCGGCCGCGTTGGTCAGTAACATATCTGCACCGGTTTCTGAGCTATACCCTTTGGGAAATGTACTGCCGGCAAAAATGAATGCCGCCCACGGATGGAGTTTGTCGGCAATTTGGGTGATGGGTCGGCTTTCTTCATTTTGCGAATAGATTTCTTGTAAAAGACGGAAATCTGCTTTGCCGAGCTTGCGGCTGAGCGGTTCGGTACTCATGACTTCCTTGAAGTATTTTTGATACATTTTT
>NZ_JBQCVF010000781.1:0-745 GCF_051962515.1 Neisseria sp. P0009.S007
TTGGGTCACGCGGGCTTGCTCGTCAGGCGTGAGGATGCCCATCACATTTGTCACGTTGCCGTAAGTCACGATTTTGACGCGTGCCTGGGTGGCCGGGCTGAGGCCCAACAGGGTGGCGCGGACTTTGGATGTACCCCAAGTATCGTTGGTCACATCGCCGAGCGAACGCGCTTGTGAGGCAACGGTGATGTAGTTGTACACGCCTTCTGCGGCTTGTTCGGAACGGGCGATGCGTTCAACAAATTGTTTTTCGCCTTCGGTAGCCACTTGGCCGAGCAGGAGCAGGTGGCGGTTGTAGCTGACAACGTTCAGTTTGGGCTTGTAGCCTTCGACTTGGTTGTTCTGGCGCAGGTAGGAGCGTGCAGTGGTTTCGACGCGCAAGGCCATAACGTTGTCGTCGGTTTGCGCGCCGGTGGTGCGGCGGTCGACGGCGGATTTGGTGCCGACGGCTGCACCGCCGATCAGTGCGCCGACGCAGCCGCTCAGACTCAGGCTCAAAAGGGTCGCAGTCAGAACGGGGAGGGCGTAGCGTTTGATATTCTTCATATCCTTTTCCTTGGGTATGGACGGTTGGGTGTTCAGACGGCCTTTAAGGGATGGGCCGTCTGAAAAGAAAGGGTTACATGCCTTCAAGCAGGACGGAGTCGATGCAGTCGCACATGGCGTGAATCATCAGAATATGGTTTTCCTGAATGCGGGCAGTACGCGGATAAGGGACGTTGAGCAAAACGTCGGTATCTTTGAG
>NZ_JBQCVF010000782.1:0-737 GCF_051962515.1 Neisseria sp. P0009.S007
CTGCTTGTTCTTTGAACATATCCCAAGGCAGATCCAAGTTTGCAGCGTCAGCCATACCTTGGTTAACGAAGTTTTGTTTCATTTCGTTTGCCAAGCGGGCGGCTTCTTCGTTGACCAAAGCAACAGGAACTTGCAAATCGGCTGCTTTGAGCAGGGCGTTCATTACAGATTCTTTGGTTTGTTCACCGATGCGGCGCTCAACTTCGCGACCAACGTTTTTCTTCACTTCTTCGCGCATTTTGGCAACGTCGCCGTCTTCAATACCCAGAGCTTTAGCGAAGTCAGCGTCAACTTCAGGCAAAGTAGCTTCAGAAACGTTGTTCAGAGTGATGGTGAATACGGCAGATTTACCGGCAACATCTTTACCGTGGTAGTCTTCAGGGAAGTTTACGGTAACATCTTTGCTTTCACCGGCTTTCATGCCGACAACACCAGCTTCGAATTCAGGCAGCATTTGACCTGCGCCCAATACGAAAGCGTAGTTTTTAGATGCGCCACCAGCAAAAGGCTGGCCGTCGATTTTGCCTTCAAAGTCAATGATGACGCGATCGCCGTTTTGGGCTTCGCGGTCAACATGGTTGAAGCGGGTGCGTTGTTTACGCAGGATTTCTACAGTTTGGTCAACTTCGGCATCGCCAACAGTCGCAGTAACTTTTTCTACTTCTTGGGCAGACAGGTCACCAATAGTTACTTCAGGGAAAACTTCAAAAATAGCGGCAACTTTGAAAGACTCTTGA
>NZ_JBQCVF010000783.1:0-736 GCF_051962515.1 Neisseria sp. P0009.S007
GTGCTGACGCTGCGCATATCGAACACGTTGCGGAGAATTACGAAGCAATGGCGCAAAACATGACCCACGAATGGGGTATCTTATCCGCAATCAACAGCAATGAAAGCGAAATCCGTGATCGTTTGTTGACGAAATTTGCCGATAAATTCGCCGATGATGCCTTAGTAATGGACAAATACTTTGCCCTGATTGCTTCAAGCCGTCGCAAAGATACTTTACAGCAAGTTCAGACGGCCTTGAGTCATCCTAAGTTCAGTATTGAAAATCCAAATAAAGCCCGTTCTTTATTGATGAGCTTCAGTCGCAATATTCCGCACTTCCATGCAGAAGACGGCAGCGGCTACCGCTTTATAGCCGATAAAGTGATGGAAATCGACCGCTTTAATCCGCAAGTTGCCGCTCGATTAGTACAAGCCTTCAATATCTGCAATAAATTGGAAGTTAACCGTAAAGCTGTCATGACCACAGAATTGCAACGCATCCATGCACAAGAAGATTTGTCCAAAGATGTGGGCGAGATTGTCGGTAAGATTTTGAATGAAAAATAAAGCTTGTTTGTTGACATTATTGTAATTTGGCAATAGGGATAGATAGACTAAAGGCCGTCTGAAACCAATTGGTTTCAGACGGCCTTTTTTGTATGTTAACGCTTAAATTAATTTTCGTTGAGGGTAGGGAATAAGAATAAAAAAAGAGCCTGCATAAAACAGGCTCTTTTTCATACTAATCCGAAGAT
>NZ_JBQCVF010000784.1:0-733 GCF_051962515.1 Neisseria sp. P0009.S007
GTATCAAAACATTGGCCTTGCGCATGAACGCCCATTGCCAAAACGCACTCGAAATCGCGCGCCGTCTGGAAGCTCATCCTGCCATTGAAAAAGTGTTCTATCCCGGCCTGCCATCTCACGAACATTACGAACTCGCCCAAGCACAAATGCCCAAAGGCATCGGCGGCGTGGTTACGGTTTATCTCAAAAACGACACGCGTGAAGCGGCCAATAGCGTGATTAAAAACATGAAACTGGTCAAAATGGCTTCCAGCCTAGGCGGCGTGGAAAGTTTGGTCAACCATTGCTATTCCCAATCCCACAGCGGCGTACCGCATGATGTGAAAATGGAAATGGGCATCAAAGTCGGCCTGCTGCGTTTCTCTGTCGGTATTGAAGACGTTGACGATATTTGGAACGATATTTCCAAAGCATTGGATACAACTTTGTAAATAAGGCTTAAAGGCCGTCTGAAGGTGGATAGTTTTCAGACGGCCTTTAGCAATAAACAAGGAATAGATATGAAAACATTATTCGGTGCATTAATGAGTGTGGTAGTTTTGGCAGCTTGTACATCTCCTTCAGTATCTCAGCCTGAACAAGCCTCTAAAGCGCAGGTACAAACTCAACAAACGGCGCAACCTACTCTAGCCGCCAAATGGCGTGTGGTTTCTTTCAATAAATTCACCGAAAAAGATTTGGCCGGTACTGATGCCTATCTGGATTTGAGCGAGATGCCTAAGGCGTATGGCAA
>NZ_JBQCVF010000785.1:0-728 GCF_051962515.1 Neisseria sp. P0009.S007
GTATAACACGGCGAAATCGGCGTATTGGGTTTTGTCGCCGCCGACCAGCTTCTGCTTGACGATTTGGCTGACAACCCAGTCGGCTTCGTGCTGCTCGCTTTGACAGGCAACGACCTTGACGATTTCGCCTTCGCCGAACTGCGACCAAAGTTTTTTGGTGAACAGCTTGGGGTTATTTTCAATCACTTTGTTGGCGATTTTAAGAATCCGCGCGGTGGAGCGGTAGTTTTGCTCCAGCTTGATGACCTTCATCTGCGGATAGTCTTCCTGCATTTTGCGCAGGTTCTCCATGTTCGCGCCGCGCCAAGCGTAGATGGATTGGTCGTCGTCGCCGACGGCGGTAAACATGCCTTCCGCGCCGGTCAAGAGCTTCATCAGGGTAAATTGGCAGGTGTTGGTGTCCTGACATTCGTCAACCAGCAGATAACGCAGCCGCCGCTGCCATTTGTTGCGCACTTCGCTATTTTGCTGCAACAGCACGGCAGGCAGACGGATTAAGTCGTCGAAGTCCACCGCCTGATAGCTTTGCAGGGTTTCCTGATAACTCGCATAGACGCGCGCTGTTTGTTGTTCCCACGCATTAGAGGCCGTCTGAACTGCCTCTTCAGGCGTTTTTAAATCGTTTTTCCAAAGGGAAATTTGATGTTGCGCTTTGAACATGGCTTCTTTGCCCGTACCACCCAAGAGTTCGCCGATGATTTTAGCGCTGTCGGTAGAGTCGAGGATGG
>NZ_JBQCVF010000786.1:0-724 GCF_051962515.1 Neisseria sp. P0009.S007
AAGCAGAAATACTCAAGATTGATGACATATTTAAATTAAATTTGAGTATCCCTAATTATCAAAGACCATACAAATGGACAATTAAAAATGTACAACAATTAATCGATGATCTTCTCCAAAATTTTAGGGAGGAGAAAAAAATATACCGCATCGGAACAATTGTTTTAAATAAGAATAAGAATAAAGGCTGTTCTGAAATAGTAGATGGCCAACAGCGGCTTATTACACTCTCGTTATTGCTTCATAAACTGGGGAAGGATGTGTCTCTTTTAAAGGAAAAACCGAATCATAGCATCAGCAAAAATAATATTACAACGAACTATAATTTTCTTAAAAACTATAATTTCACAAATGAATTTAAGGATTACCTCCTTAGCACGTGTGAAATGGTTTGTATTGAACTAAATGACTTAGATGAGGCTTTTCAATTTTTTGATTCACAAAATGCCAGAGGCAAACCTTTAGAATCTTATGACCTCTTAAAAGCCTATCATTTAAGAGACATGAGAGATAAAGACAAGCGGATTATTCACCAATGTGTCGAACGCTGGGAGAAATCTGCAATGTCTAATGATATAAATAATTTAGATAAAATTATCAATTATATCTTATTTAGACTTCGCCGCTGGCATTACAAAGAGAATGCAGAAATATTTACATCAGATGAATTAGATACATTTAAAGGCGTTCATGAAAAAGTTGATTATCCTTACTTACACGGAAT
>NZ_JBQCVF010000787.1:0-720 GCF_051962515.1 Neisseria sp. P0009.S007
GAATATTAGCTACTCATGCCATACAAAAATTATTACATGAAAATCCATTTTTATATCGATCAATATCAGCATTTCAGGCCACACAAGTGTTAATCAATGGAAAATATTTCTTTGATTACATTGAACATTACACAGCCATCTATGCAAAACTATTCAAAGAAAAGGATGGATTGTTAGATAAAATTCATTCTATTAATGGAATTGATTTAGAAAAAGGAGTAATGGATTTTTTAAACAATCATAAATACAGCTATCGAACTGGTGATAAATACATTAGAAATTTATTTGAATGTACCGTATTGTTCTACTTTGATAAATTTGGAGAAAGCCATTTTGAAGAATTTATAACCAAAGCTTTTCTATGGGCTTACCGTACTCGGGTAGAATATCAGCGTATTACCTTTAAGACCATTGAAAATAAAGTTCATGATAAAGTTCATGATAAAGCTGGATTAATTTCTTATATTGAAAGATCCATCACACCCGAACAAGTCATGCGTTTTATTCAACAAACAGGAAAAGTCAATTTTTCAAAACATGTAGACCCTAAAATAAAAGAGATTTTGGAAATTAAAGATGAAAACAAATAATGATTACGTAAAAACATTAACCATAAATGAATTATTAAATTTAAATAAAGACAAATATATTATTCCTATTTATCAACGTAATTACGCATGGGGAGATGATGAGATCAGCCTTCTTATCCAAGACCTACGG
>NZ_JBQCVF010000788.1:0-719 GCF_051962515.1 Neisseria sp. P0009.S007
TCCAACCAATTTCTGTAATTTGAATCACATTTTTAATTTTTTTAAAGCCTACTTCCATTCCTGAGTTTTCGGCTTCGGGATAAGTCTGTGCTACAAACACATGATTCTTATTTTTCCAATTAATATTAATTTCTACTTCATTTCTAGAAGTTTTATATCGACGATTTTTATTTGGAAGAACGTTTGGGGCCTCGCCTAGATTTTGAGTTAGATTGCGATATTCTTGATAAGCTTCATTTATAGATGAGCCATGATAAGTACAATTCCTTTTCCAACCCTCTGTTACATTAATGGGTATGATTTTTTTGCATGAAAGCTCCCCTGATGAAAATGCTAGTGAGCTATATGTAGCTAGAAAAATAATAGATAGTATTTCCCGTTTCATGATTATTCCTGTGAGTAAAATGTGAGGAGATTTATTTACGGATTAGTGCTGTGGCAATGATATTGGCATGGTTGTGTGAGTCATTCTCTTTGCCTTGTGTAACCATGCTTAAAGTATTTCCTAAATATCTTTGAAATTAAATATGTAGGGAGCTATTCCAGTTACCGCGCAGTTCTCCGCTTTATAATAACTACGTTTCCAAAAAATCGCAAAATTGCTATTACATTCAATCATATTTAGATACTTCTAGTAAGTTCGCAGTCTGTGTAGGTTGCCAGTCATTATGAATTAGTAAGTGCGAGCTTTGTGGTAATTCCTTAGTGGTTATATTTTT
>NZ_JBQCVF010000789.1:0-699 GCF_051962515.1 Neisseria sp. P0009.S007
GTCCAAGAAGGTATTTATACCTACGAAACCATGGATGGTGCCGTGTGCGAACCCGTTGTGTATATGATGGACCGTTTCGTAATCGGTGGTTTTTTCCGTGTACACGAAGGCCGTGGTGCAGACGAAAACCTCAACGCCGGCGGTATGGTATTTGTGCCACTGTCCAACAGCATTCCCACCGGCAGTGGCGACAATTCCCAAGAAGCGCCCGAAGCCTGCAAGCGCGTATTTGAACAATGGGACTCGCTCGGCATGCCACGCTCCGAAAAAGACTGCGACGTGGACAACGAACACAACCGCCTCTACGTTTACGGCGTAATGGCGCGCCTGTCCTTGCTTGCTGCCGCATTGGAGCTGGAGAAAACCGCGCCTCAAGCCTAATAAAACGTTGATCGATATTGTCAGGCCGTCTGAAAATTAGTTTTCAGACGGCCTTTTCTGTCTGTACAATTCATTCTAACTAAAAAAAACATGATTTATTTTTATGAGCAAACCAGCCAATCCAGTTGAGACAACCGACAATCTGCAAGACCAAACCATGCAGCGCAGCAATACCGACAATGCGCCGCGTTCTGCCATCCACCAAACCTTATATTCCGCCGATACCTTTGTTCAGCATGATTATCTTGCCGGAAAAAACTTGCCCGATATTGCCCGCCCGCAAGAAGGTCAAATCAACTGGCTGCATTTTGTCGGCAT
>NZ_JBQCVF010000790.1:0-693 GCF_051962515.1 Neisseria sp. P0009.S007
CAACATCGGCGAAGCACGCCGTCGCGTCGGCGAACAAGTTGCCCTGCAAGGCAACTTCGACCCGTTTGCCCTCTTCGGCACACCGGAATCTATCCGCACCGAAGTCGCACGCATCCTTGCCGACTACGGCAACGGCAGCGGCCATGTATTTAACCTCGGACACGGCATCAATCAACACGCCGACCCGGAACACGCCAAAATTTTGGTCGATACCGTACACGAACTGTCCCGTCAGTATCACCGTTAATGGAAACAACGCAAAGGCCGTCTGAAAACAAAAACACAATTATCGTGTAAATTTGTTTTCAGACGGTTTTTCTATATACTTAATATCTGAAGCTTATCAGCTGACACCTTCAAACTTAAAACACATCCACTCCCGCTACCGAATATGAATTTTTTAAAAGACATCACCTGGACCGAAATTTTCATCTTCGCCCACACCTGCGCCGCACTCGTCTGCATGCTGCGCGTGTTGTATAAACAAAAAAACATCGGCTCAACCTTCGCCTGGCTGATTATCCTATTCCTTTTCCCCGTATTCGGAACCATCGCCTACATCCTTATCGGCGAGCCTCGTCTCGGCACAGCCCGCGCCAAACGTACCGGCGAAATGAACCGCTTCTACCGCAACTTTGCCGCCACCCATCTAGCCGATATCTATCTCGACATTGCCGACCAAGTCAAATCACG
>NZ_JBQCVF010000791.1:0-692 GCF_051962515.1 Neisseria sp. P0009.S007
ATCCGAAAAATCCTTATGTCCCGACCAGCCATGCCAATGTGCGCTTTTTTATTGCCTACCCTGAAAATGCCGAGCCGGTTTGGTGGTTTGGCGGCGGCTTTGATTTGACGCCCTTTTATCCTTTTGAAGAAGATATCGTGCATTGGCACACAGTGGCTCGGGACGTATGCGTGCCATTTGGCGAATCGGTTTATCCTGAATTCAAACAATGGTGTGACGAATATTTCTATTTGAAACACCGTAACGAAACACGCGGCGTGGGCGGCCTGTTTTTTGACGATTTAAACCGCTGGGATTTCGATACCTGCTTGAATTTTATTAAGGCAGTCGGGGAAGGCTATATCGCATCGTATCTGCCGATTGTGGTAAAACGCAAAAATACGCCTTATGGAGAACGTGAACGCGATTTCCAACTCTACCGTCGCGGACGCTATGTGGAATTTAACTTGGTTTGGGACAGAGGCACACTGTTCGGTCTGCAAAGCGGCGGCCGTACAGAAAGCATTTTAATGTCTATGCCGCCTTTGGTTCGCTTTGAGTATCAATATGCACCGGAAGAAGGTTCACCCGAAGCACGTCTCAATCAATTCCTTATACCGCGCAACTGGCTGGAAGAAGCCGGCAGATAGTTTTACCTATAAGAGGCCATCTGAAAAGCGATTCTCACTGGTTGAGACTACCTTTTCAGACGG
>NZ_JBQCVF010000792.1:0-688 GCF_051962515.1 Neisseria sp. P0009.S007
ATTTCACGCAATGCTTCTCCGGCCGGAGTACCTCCCGGTTCTCGCGTAAACAATACGGGCAGTTGGTGTTTTTCAAACCATGCTTTCATTACGGCGAGGTTGGTGGATTTGCCTGCGCCGTCTATACCGTCAAGGGTAATAAATCTGGGTTTCATATGGATATCGTCAATTTAAAGGCCGTCTGAAACAGGGATTATAAATATTTCAGACGGCCTATTTGGTTTATTTCTTTAAAATATATTTGCGTACGGCAGCGTTGTGTTCAGAAAGATTGTGGCTGAACTCGCTCAGGCCCGTACCATCCATTTTTGAGACGAAATACAGATATTTTTCATCAGACGGATGACCCGCCGCTTCAAGCGCGGCCTTGCCGGGAAGCGCAATCGGCGTCGGCGTCAAACCGCTGCGCGTGTAGGTATTGTAAGGCGTATCGCGTTGCAGGTCGGCTTTGCGGATTCTGCCCTTATATGCATCGCCCATGCCATAGATGACAGTCGGGTCGGTTTGCAGGCGCATGCCGATATTCAGGCGGTTGACGAATACGGCGGCCACATGGGCGCGGTCGTCTTCGTGTGCGGTTTCTTTTTCAATCAGACTCGCCATAATCAGCATTTCATACGGATTTTTATAAGGCAGGCCGCTTTGACGATCATCCCATGCTTCTTGCAGGTTTTCCCGCATTTTACGG
>NZ_JBQCVF010000793.1:0-687 GCF_051962515.1 Neisseria sp. P0009.S007
ACCCGATCGCGGCTGATGGTAACAAAAGAACCTTCGTAGATTGGCTCACTGCTTAATTTAGTTTCTTTCAAATCCATTTTTTACCTCATTTCCAAATTATTAAAATATTAAAGGCCGTCTGAAATCCTTTTTCAGACGGCATAGATAAGCCTTATTCCCGAGCGCGTTCAATTTCAATACCGACCTGCGCCACATCGGGCAAGATACCCGGTTTCACAATACGGACGCGCACTTTGGCCGCACCAAAATCATTTAAAATCAATTGGGCGATATATTCCGCCAAAGCTTCCAGCAGTAAAAAATCCTGTTCGGCAAGGCTGCGGCGTACGACTTCGCATACTTCGCCATAATGGATGGTATCGCCGATATCGTCGCTCGTGCCGGTACGCTCGGGAACACTGATTTCCAAATCCAAAATCAAAGTCTGTTTACGCTCGCGTTCCCAATCATATACGCCGATTAAAGTATCGGCCTTCATGCCGTACAAAAAGATTTTATCCATTTGCCTGTCCGTTTTTTTGATAGAATAACCGTTCCCATTTTAAGTAAAGCACCCAAAATGTTCAATGTACTCGCCATTATTGCCGCCTATCTTATCGGCTCCCTGTCTTTTGCCGTCATCGTATCAAAATATTACGGCATGGACGATCCGCGCACTTACGGCTCCGGCAACCCCGGTGCCACCAA
>NZ_JBQCVF010000794.1:0-685 GCF_051962515.1 Neisseria sp. P0009.S007
CTGTACGGACGGTGAGGAGATATTTAGGGGCAATGATGCGGAGTGTCGGCCTTTTACGGGGTGACAATAGGGTGGAATGGATAAAGGAGAAGAAAAAGGACGTGCGCGGGCACGTCCTTTGAGGAGAATGAAGGGAGCGATTATTCGTTCCAGCTGACTAAGCCTAGTATCCAAGTAAGGAGAATCAGACCACCGAATACGATGCGGTAGTAGGCAAAAGGAACATAGTTTTTACTGGAAACAAATTTCAGCAAAGCTTTTACTGCTAATAAACCGGCGATAAATGCTGCGATAAAACCGATGGCAATTTGTCCGACATCTTGCAAGGTAAAGAGTTTGTAATTTTTTAAGATGTCGTAACCTGTGGCCGCAATCATCATTGGTACGGCAAGGAAGAATGAAAATTCGGTAGCTGTTTTTCGTTCTAGTCCCCACAGCATACCACCCATGATGGTGCTGCCTGAACGTGATGTACCAGGAATAAGGGCAAAAATTTGGGCGCATCCTACAACAAATGCGTCGATTGGGCGCATATCATCGACATGGTTGACTTTAGGTTTGGCTGTTGTTTGGCGTTTTTCAACCCATAAAATGAAGAAGCCACCTAATACCAGCATGGTAGCAACGGTAATCGGGTTGAAAAGATGCAATTTAATTTGTTTACTGAATAAGAGGCCAACAATCG
>NZ_JBQCVF010000795.1:0-678 GCF_051962515.1 Neisseria sp. P0009.S007
AGCCAAGGCTGAAGTGTTGAAACAGCTGATTGGTTGATCAATTGAAGGCCGTCTGAAAAATATCATTCAAAAGAAGCGTTGAGCTGCTTCTATGAAAAGGTTTCAGACGGCCTTTCAAATGATTTGATTAAGCCTGTCCGACTTCAAAAACGTTAAGGCCGTCTGAAACACTCCAACCCATTCTGAAAAAGCAAACCCATGTCTCAAACTCCTTTCTTCAAAACCGACTGCCCAAGCTGCGGAGCACCTGTCGAGGCGCATTCTGCTTCTGCCGTGACGCTGGTGTGCGGCTATTGCAACAGCATGCTGGTGCGGAAAGATAACGGCGTTGTCGACTCCGGCCGCGATTCCGCATTGCTGGAAGATTTTAGTCCGCTGCAAATCGGCACCAGCGGCACATTTGTCGCTCAACGCTTTACCTTGGTCGGACGGCTTCAGGTGCAATACGACGATGGTGCGTGGAATGAATGGTATGCGTTATTTGACGACGGCAGAGCAGGTTGGCTTTCTGAGGCGGGCGATTTGTATGTGATGACCATGCCGGTCGAAATCGATAATCCGCCGAAATTTGAAGACACGCAAGCCGGATTTAGTGAGCTGACTTTTCAAGATAAGCACTATATTGCCTCCGATGTCCGCAAAATCAGCTTGAAACGCGCCGCCGCGCAGGGCGAATTG
>NZ_JBQCVF010000796.1:0-671 GCF_051962515.1 Neisseria sp. P0009.S007
GTACATCCAAGTTCACGCCTTTGACCGGCAACAGGCGGAATTGTGCCGGATCGGCGGCCATGTTTTCAGACGGCCTTAAATTCAACAAATTACGCAAAACCTGTTTTTGCGTATCCAAATTGTTTTGCAAAGACAACAGGTTGTTTTCCGCGCTCAGCAATGACTGTTTGGCTTGGGTCGGCTGGCTGGAGTCGGCACGGCCGTAGCGGAATTTGGCATTCGCAATGCGGTTGATTTCCTGATATTGCTTCAGCGATTTTTTTGCCAACTCGATGGCTTCGTTCAGGTAGGCGATATTGAAATACGCATCGGCGACATTATTAATCAAAGTCAGGCGTGTGTTGGCCATGTCTTCATGCGTGGCTTGATATTCCCATACCTGAGCATCGGCAGTGGCACTGAGTTTACGCCATAAATCCAATTCGTAGCTCAAGCCAAGCTGGCTGCTGAAGGTATTGCCGTGGCTGCCAGTTTTCAGGTTTTTAGAAGCGTTTGCGCCCAATGAGCCGCTGAACGAAGGCACCAAATCCGCGCCCAAAATATTGGCTTGATACAAAGCTTTGTTGACGCTGATGGCCGCCTGTTTCAAATCGACATTGTTGGCTAACACTTGCTCCATCAGCGCATTAAGCTGCTGGCTTTGGTAAATTTCCCACCAGTTGCCGTTTACA
>NZ_JBQCVF010000797.1:0-668 GCF_051962515.1 Neisseria sp. P0009.S007
ATCGGCGGCATTATGCGCTATTACGGCAAAAGTACACGGGCGACGACTGAGGAGGAATTTGTTGACGGGACAACCGGTGCCAATACCTACTCTTCACACCAAATGGGCAGAAGGGTGATCAAAAAAACAGAAAGCATCAACAGACAGCCGCTGATTTTTGATTTCTATGCCAATTATGAACCGAAGAAAAACCTTATCCTTCGTTTCGACATTCAAAATGCGTTCAATAAGCGCTATATCGATCCTCTGGATTCCGCAAACGATGCCGCAACCCAGCGCTATTTCAGCGTATTTGAAAGAAAAGGTGGTTTAGATGATGAGGAAGTCGAATGCGATGCCAACGGTTTATGCAATGGCAAATATGGCGGCACGACACGCTCCGTCTTGAATAACTATGCGCGCGGCAGGACTTTGCTGTTTACCATCAGTTATAAGTTCTAAACCTATCCATCAGCATTCTTCATATTGCACTGATTAAAAAGCCGGTAAACGCAATGTTTTCCGGCTTTTTTCGATATATCCTCAAAATTTTCTTCATCTATACACAACAAAAAAACCTGCCCTTGCGGGCAGGTTTTCAATAATGACGGAGATTACAGGCCGCTCAGACGGGCAGTATCGTGTGCAATCATCAATTCTTCGTTGGTAGGAATCACAACGGCAACAGC
>NZ_JBQCVF010000798.1:0-666 GCF_051962515.1 Neisseria sp. P0009.S007
GTGTTGCGCGAGCAGATTGCCCGTTTGGAAGAACAAATCCGCCATCAGCAAAACCTGCACCAACGCATCGAACGCGACAAGCAGGCAGCGCAGGCGCAGTTGCAGCGCATCCATCAAGAACAGCAGCAAATCCGCGTCAAGCTGGAAGAAAACGAGTTGCAGGTCGAAGAAAAGCAAACCGAGTTGGCGGAATGGGCGATGCAGGTTGCCGAACACGAAGAGCGTCTGCCCGAATTGGAAGAAGCACAAGCCACGCTCAACGCCGCCTTCCAAACCCAGCAGGACGAGGCAAACCGCATCCGCCGCGAACTGGCGTTGAAACAGCAGCAGCTTACCCATGCCGAACAAACCGTTGCCAAACACGAAGAGCGCAAAGGTCGTCTGAAACAGGAAAACCAAGCCCTGAACCTGCCCGACGAAGCCGAGACCGCCGCCGCGCAGGAAGCCTCCGCCTTGTTGCAAAGCCAGCAAGAGCATTACGAAGAACAAATCATTGCCGCCGAAGAAGCCCTACACGCCGCCCGCGAAGCGTTTCAGACGGCCTCAAACCGCTTCCAAAGCCTGAAGCAGCAACACATCACCTTGCAGGCGCAGCAGCAGGCGTTGTCGCAAATCCTGTCGCAACAGCAGGAAGCCGCCGACTTCTGGCAGGCAACCGACCACGCC
>NZ_JBQCVF010000799.1:0-657 GCF_051962515.1 Neisseria sp. P0009.S007
GATTCAATGGTTTCCAAAGGAGAAACTTCCATTTCGGAATAGCGTTGCAGGAAACCTGCACGATAGGCATAAATGCCGATGTGGCGCAAGACAGCTGTTTCTGAAGGCAATTCACGTTTTTCAGAGCGCATCACATCGCGTGGATAAGGAATCGGGGCGCGGCTGAAATAGATGGCGTTGCGGTTTTTGTCGAGGACGGCTTTGACAACGTTAGGATTCATAAACTCGTCAAAATCGTGCAATTCGTGGGCGGCGGTCGCCATTTGCACATTGTTTTCAACCAAAACTTCAGCCGTACGGTTGATGAGTTCGGGATCGATTAAAGGCTCGTCGCCTTGTACGTTCACAACAATCAGATGCTGCGGCAGTTTCAGCGTATTGGCCGCTTCGGCAAGACGCGTTGTACCGCTTTCGTGTTGATTAGAAGTCATGACCACTTCGACACCGTGCGCCTGACAGGCCGTCTGAATATCAGGATGGTCGGTGGCAACGACAACATGCGCGGCCTTGCTTTTCGCTGCTTGTTCGGCAACACGTACAACCATCGGTTTACCGTGAATATCGGCCAAAGCCTTGCCCGGCAGACGTGAAGAATCCAACCGCGCCGGAATCAATACGACAAATTCGGTCATGCTTTCAGTTCCTCTTCGCTCAACG
>NZ_JBQCVF010000800.1:0-653 GCF_051962515.1 Neisseria sp. P0009.S007
AACGTATTTCAGTTCTGCTGGGATGTTGCTCATGGTTTGATACTCCATTGATAGGGGGTTATTTTCAGACGGCATCTTCATGAATCAATATCCACAGATGCCTTGTTCAATGCTTTCTACAAACGTCCGTATTAGACGACAATTAAAACCTGCTTTCAGACGGCCCTTAACAAATAAGGCCGTCTGAACCGATATTAATCAAACTGTTTTTGACCATTACGCACAAACGGCAGCTTCAATACGCGTACATCCACTTCTTTGCCGCGCATCAGTACTTTGGCAGTATCGCCGTCAAAGTCTTTCGGTACGCGCGCGATGGCGATGGATTGCTTCAGGCTTGGCGAGAATACGCCGCTGGTGGTTTCGCCTTTGCCTTTGTCGGTCAACACTTCCATATGCGCGCGCAGGATGCCGCCTTTTTCGAGCAACAGGCCGACCTGTTTCACGGTAACGCCTTTTTCTTTCAATGCCAGCAAGGCGGCTTTACCGACGAAGTCGCGGCTTTCGTCTTTTAAGTCAACGGTCCAACCCATGCCTGCTTCGAGCGGGCTGGTATTGTCGTCCATATCGTTGCCGTAGAGGTTCATACCGGCTTCCATGCGCAGGGTGTCGCGTGCGCCGAGGCCGCAAGGCTGTACGCCTGCTGCTTGCAG
>NZ_JBQCVF010000801.1:0-653 GCF_051962515.1 Neisseria sp. P0009.S007
GCGCTGCGGCAGGCTGCTGCTCCATAGGTTTCGAGTTGCAAGCAGCATTGGCAGGCGTGAAACTGGAACAGTTTGAAATATCCGCAAGGGGCGGTATCGACATGGCCAAACTGTTCGGCATGGAAGATGGCTACGGCGGACTGGATAATCTGGTGCTAACCATAAAAGTAAAAGCCGACGCCGACCTTCCTACCCTGCAAAATTTCGCCGACCGCTCAGCCGCCACCTCCCCAGTGTTGAACAGCCTGAAAGCGCGGGCAAAAGTGGTTGTGGAAAAAATCTAGACGACTCAAAACGTTTTCTTGTTTTCATTTCGTTAAAAGCCCCTTTTCTGGACAACTAGAAAAGGGCTTAATCGCTCAAAGGAGTACATGGCATGCAACAACTGCACACTTTGAAAGACATCGAACAGGCCATCGCCACATACCCTTTAGTATCACTGTACATCAAAGCCCCAATCTGCGGTGTTTGTACGGTCGTGGGCGCCCAGCTTGACTCAGCTTTGGCGGAGGAAGGAAATGTGTATGCCGTAAAAGCCGATATTGCTGAAATACCCGAAATGGCCGGACGTTTCCACGTGCTGACCGTACCTGCATGGCTGCTGTTTTATCAAGGCAAGGAAGTAGAACGGATGGCCCGCTTCATCCCTCAGG
>NZ_JBQCVF010000802.1:0-653 GCF_051962515.1 Neisseria sp. P0009.S007
AACTTGACCAGACTCTGAGTTTTGTTCTTTTTTTAGATTTTCTTTTTCAGCTTCTAACTTCTTATAAAGTTCAACAATACGTTCATCCAAAGTTGATTTACCATATGCGAATTCGGTATTTTTCTCTTTGCCTGTTTGTTCGCTGACATCAGTTTGAGTATTGCCTTTTGAATATACTTTGGCAATAACAGAAGCGTAGCTTGTCCATGTAGGTTGGGTTGCGTTGCCATTAGAGGTCTTATTAAATAACACAACGCCGTCCATTTTGACTTCATCATTGCTGTTAAAGTCAATAGAACTGATCAGGCCATTTTGGTTACGGTCTTGATTGTCCGTTTGGAACATTTTGCCTGCGGCATCTCTGCGGATTTGTACGTTAGGGTTGGATTGCTGTGCACCTTTGGAAGAGATGAAATGTGTGTGCAAAGGCTGGCTAACGTTGGCCGGATCGATTGGAGCTTCATCGGTCAGTGCGGCAAGGTTGTCGGCACTGTTAGTAAGCGTAGTAGACGGCGCTTTCGGAGTGTTGGCATTGCTGTTGTTGGTAGGATTACCATTATTGCCAGCAGAGTTGCCGGTATTATTGGTAGGAGTAGCGCCGGTGCTTAAAGCAGATGAACCGCCGCCTCCGCCACCACCGCATGCGGACAAAA
>NZ_JBQCVF010000803.1:0-652 GCF_051962515.1 Neisseria sp. P0009.S007
TCATATAGCCGCCGAAATATGCCGGATCATCGGAATTGACGGTTACCAACACGCCGCGTTGCAACATACGGCGCAAATTGTGTTTCGCCATCTCCGGAAATACTTTTAATTTCAAATTGCTCAACGGGCAAACGGTCAACGGCATTTGTTCTTTAATCAAACGCGCCATCAACGCCCCATCTTCTTCCGCCCGTACGCCATGATCGATACGGCGGATATGCAGTAAGTCCAAAGCCTCATAAACATATTCCGGCGGGCCTTCTTCTCCGGCATGCGCCACCGTCAACAAACCCTCCGCCCGCGCCTGCGCAAACACGCGCTCCAACGAAGACGGCGGATGCCCCAGTTCGCTCGAATCCAAGCCTACGCCGATGATGTGTTCTTTATAAGGCAAAGCCTGATTTAAGGTTTCAAATGCGCTTTCTTCCGACAAATGCCGCAGGAAACACATAATCAAACGCGTGCTTATGCCCCATTGCTGCCCGGCTTCATGACAGGCGCGGACAATGCCGTTAATCACGGTTTCAAACGTCACGCCCCGCGCAGTATGGGTTTGCGGATCAAAAAATATTTCCGTATGCACGACATTGTCTTCATGGCAACGCTCAAGATACGCGCGGGTCAAATCGTAAAAATCCGCCTCGTGCAACAA
>NZ_JBQCVF010000804.1:0-649 GCF_051962515.1 Neisseria sp. P0009.S007
GATGAATCGATTAAAGAAGGCAGCCACGGCCAGCCTATCAGCTTTGAATACCTGAAAGAGAAAAACCCTGATTGGCTGTTTGTTTTGGACCGCGGTGCGGCCATCGGTGAAGAAGGTCAGGCTGCGAAAGATGTGTTGGACAATCCTTTGGTTGCCGAAACAACTGCATGGAAAAAAGGCCAAGTCGTGTACCTCGTGCCGGAAACCTATCTGGCAGCCGGCGGCGCACAAGAATTGCTGAATGCTTCCAAACAGGTAAGCGATGCGTTTAATGCGGCCAAGTAATTCGGCGTGGGTATAGCCGCCCGCTTCTTTCAGACGGCCCGAAGGGTTTGATGATTCACAGAGTCAAGCTGCTTGACCTGAAGTCATTGGATTTAGGCCGTCTGAAAATACATGGTGCAAATGGACAATTTTTGCTTGCTTGCATCTGTTTTTTATGATGGGCGAACCTGCTTTTTTCCCAAATACCTTAACCCTTCTTTCAGACGGCCTTATTTTTTCCGAACCATTTTATGTTTCACAAACCTTCATTTTTAAATGCGGTCAACGGTGTGGCGCTGCTGATATTGTTTGCCGTCAGCCTGTCGGTCGGCGTGGCCGAATTCAAATGGTCCGCCCTGTTTTCGCTATCCGACAGCCAGCAGGT
>NZ_JBQCVF010000805.1:0-647 GCF_051962515.1 Neisseria sp. P0009.S007
AGGATATTGAATCCTTATTCAAAGGCCGTCTGAAAAACTTAGGACAAAACCAAAATGACTTTTCAAAATAAAAAAATCCTCGTCGCCGGACTAGGCGGCACGGGCATTTCTATGATTGCCTACCTGCGCAAAAACGGCGCGGAGGTTGCCGCGTATGATGCGGAGCTGAAACCGGAGCGCGTGTCGCAAATCGGTAAGATGTTTGACGGGCTGGTGTTTTATACGGGCCGTCTGAAAGATGCGTTGGATAATGGTTTCGATATTTTGGCGCTCAGTCCCGGCATCAGCGAGCGTCAGTCAGATATCGAGGCGTTCAAGCAAAACGGTGGGCGCGTGTTGGGCGATATCGAATTGCTGGCGGGCATTGTGAACCGCCGCGGCGACAAGGTGATTGCGATTACCGGCAGCAACGGCAAAACGACGGTAACGAGCTTGGTCGGCTATCTCTGCATCAAGTGCGGGCTGGATACTGTCATCGCGGGCAATATCGGCACGCCGGTTTTGGAAGCGGAATTGCAGCGCGAAGGCAAAAAGGTGGACGTGTGGGTGTTGGAGCTTTCCAGCTTCCAACTGGAAAACACCGAAAGCCTGCGCCCGACTGCGGCGACGGTGCTGAACATTTCCGAAGACCATCTCGACCGCTACGA
>NZ_JBQCVF010000806.1:0-645 GCF_051962515.1 Neisseria sp. P0009.S007
ACTTCAGCGTGCGGCTCGCCTGCTTTGACGTGGAAACCTTGTCCGACGATTTGTGCGCCGTGTGCAATTACGCAACCGACGCGGGGATTGGGGGAAGTAGAAAACCGCCCAAGCTTGGCCAGCTCGAGGGCGGTTTGCATCATTTGGGTATCAAGTGCGGAAAACATGGTTTCAGACGGCCTTATTTGGCTTTGCATTCGGCGATGACTTGGGTGAATTCGGAAACGTCTTTAAAGCTTTTATAGACGGACGCGAAGCGGACATAAGCAACTTGGTCGATTTTTGCCAGTTCCTCCATCGCCATTTCGCCAACGATGTGCGAAGCGACTTCTTTTTTGCCCAAACGGTAGAGGCGCTGCTCGATCAGGGCAACGGTTTCATCGATTTGTTCTTGTGTGACAGGACGTTTGTGCAGCGCGCGCTCAAGGCTGGTCTGCAGTTTGTGCGCATTGAAGGGAACCCGTGTGCCGTTGGATTTGATGACTTGCGGCATCCGCATTTCAACGGTTTCAAAAGTGCTGAAGCGTTGTCCGCATTCCAAGCATTTGCGACGGCGACGGATGCTGTTGGTGTCTTCCAGCCATCGCGAGTCGGTTACTTGTGTGTTGGGGTGTTGGCAAAACGGGCACTTCATCGGGTTTCCTT
>NZ_JBQCVF010000807.1:0-640 GCF_051962515.1 Neisseria sp. P0009.S007
AGATTGCATTTTTATATCTTGCCTGCATGGCCGACGCACCCAATAATACAGGCCATCTGAAACCTTTACGGAGCGTTGTTATGTCCCGCCCCTCACTTTTTCTGCCTTTGTTTTTGATTATCTTTGGTGCGATTTGGTTTTTGCGCGCTACGGATATTTTGCCTGCGACATCGACAATGATTGCCGGCGCATTAATTATTTTGGGCTTTGCCGTGTTGATTATGGACGGCATCAACAAACAGTCCATCGTTTCCGGTCCGATGCTGGTTTATATCGGTACAGCCATTTATCTGCACATGAGCTACTGGATTTACCTCTCTCCGTTGCTGGCCATCGGCATGGTTGTATTGGGTTGCCTGCTGTTGCTCTCGCGCAGCGATATGATTCCTGAAAAACACACAAAATAGAAAGATGAGAGATTTGGGTTTTGCCCTATAAAGGCCGTCTGAACAATGGTATAATCCGCCGTTTCAGACGGCCTTTTTTATTGTGGTTTAAATTTGAAATTTTCCCTATCGGCCGCACTGTTTTCTTACATTTTGCAAAGTTTCCGCCATGACCCAAGACAAAATCCTCATCCTCGACTTCGGTTCGCAAGTTACCCAGCTGATCGCCCGCCGCGTGCGCGAAGCCCATGTTT
>NZ_JBQCVF010000808.1:0-633 GCF_051962515.1 Neisseria sp. P0009.S007
ACGGCCCTGATCGTCGATATAGGCCAATCCGGCCGCATCGCGGATAATGCGCTGGCAGCCCGGTACGCTCCAGCCCTCGCCGAGCCAGCCGGTACCGTCTTGGTCGGAATAATAGCTGCGGCTCCATACCAGCGGCAGAATACCTTCAAAGGCAAAGTCGGTTTCACCCTCCAAAAACTTCAAACCGTGTATCGGATTGACCGGACGGCCGGCACCTACCGCACCCTTGCAGGACAAACAGGTTTTAGGGGGGAGTCTTTTGCTGAACTTGCCGTTCATATGGAACATATCGCCAGTACGCACGATATAGCGTTTGCGGATTTTAACCGAGGAAGAATGGCGCATCGGCCAGGCCGGTTTGGTGGCGGTGCGGCTTTTTACCCCTTTACGGCCCGGAAGGGCGATTTCATCGCCATAAGTTTTGTGCGTCTTACTGGCATTAAAGACAAAAGCAGGCTTGCGGTTGAGGCGTACGTCTTTGGCGACGGTTTTGGCACCGCCGAGATCAGCAAAGAGTGGGAAGGGGATGGGTGGAACGGAAGGGGGAGCGGGTGGAGGCGGCCAGCAGAAATCGGGGACGGTAAAGACAACGCGGAATTTGCTGCTTTTACGGGCGATTTTATTGACGGCCAT
>NZ_JBQCVF010000809.1:0-630 GCF_051962515.1 Neisseria sp. P0009.S007
TCACATTCGCTGCCGAGCAGAGTCAGTGAGCATTTAGGGCTTTGATAACGCTGTCGGTAATGTCGTAACGGCCGTTGACGTAAATCACGTCCTGCAAGATAAAGTCGTAACCTTCGCGTTTGGCCAAATCGACGATGACGTGGTTAGCGTTTTGCTGGAGCGCGGCGAATTCTTCATTGCGGCGCAGGTTGTAGTCTTCAGCCAACTCGGCCTGCTCCTTGCGGAATTTTTGTACCAGATTGCGCCATTTTTGGGTTTCCGCTTCCCTTTGGCTGTCGCTGAGTTTGTTGCTACTCAGTTTTTTCTCCAAAGCCTCGCCTTCCTGCTGCAGCTTTTGCAAGGCGGTTTGACGGCTTTTGAACTCTTTTTCCAAAGTCGTCTGAATGCTTTGCGCCTGCTTGGATTCCTGATAAACGCGCTCGGTATTGATAAAACCGATTTTCTGCACGCCATCCGCCGCCGCTTGCGGCAAAAGCACGAAACCCGGCAGGGCTACGGCGAGGACACGGAGGGTGTCGGCTATTTTACTCATGATAAAAATCCTTGCTTGAAAACAAACGGGCAGTTTGCAATAAGCTTGCCGCCAATCTGCCATGAGGCCGTCTGAAACGGACAAACCCGGTTTCAGAC
>NZ_JBQCVF010000810.1:0-630 GCF_051962515.1 Neisseria sp. P0009.S007
GTTCCAACTGCTTCATCAACCGCGCCACTTTTTTGCGGTTCCAATCTAATGCGGCGGCAATGCGCCTTTGTCCGTAGCGTCCTTTATGCCGCCGGTAGGTTTCGACAAGGAGGGCTTTGTCGGCTTCGTCGGGGTCGGGTCGGTTTTGGTGGTGGTAGTAAAAGCTGCTTTTAGGCAGGTTTGCGATGTGCAGCAGGTATTTGAGCGGGTGTTGCGCCCTCAGTGTTTGGACGGTTTGGCTTTGTCCTTTTCGGTCTGTTTTTGGCTGAGGGCTTTTAACTCCTTTAGATAGGCAACCTCTGCGCGCATATAGCACAACTCTTCAATAAGCTCTGCCTGCGTTTTTTCTTGGTCGGGTTTATCTGCGATGAAGGGGTTTTTGCGGTGTTGGGGCATGGTTTTGGATTGGGGATGTTCGAGTGCGCCGATACCGCCTTCTTGATAGGCGCGTATCCATCGTCGCAGGTGGGTTCGGGAGATGCCGTAGTGGTCTGCGGTACGCTGTTGGCTGCGTATGTGCAGGTAGTGGAGTACGGCTTGGTATTTGAAGTGTAATGTATATTTGCTCATAAAAAAACTGCACTTTGTGAGTTGGAGGGGATGTCCAACTTTTGGGGTGCAGTTCAGGTT
>NZ_JBQCVF010000811.1:0-629 GCF_051962515.1 Neisseria sp. P0009.S007
CGGTATTGGTGGAAATGATGGAAGGCGACGGATGCCATACGGCCTTTGTGTTGCTCCTGCTGTCCATATACGTTGAAGTAGCGGAAGCCAACGACTTGGGCGGTCAGGCCTTCTTTCATGCGGCGGCGCAATACTTGGTCAAACAAGAATTTAGAGTAGCCATATACATTGAGCGGTTTTTCCAGTTCGCGCTCTTCGCGGAAGATTTCGCCCTTGCCGTACACTGCGGCGCTGGAAGCATAAAGGAACGGAATGCGTTCATCCTGACACCAGTCCAAGAGATCAAGTGTGTACTGGTAGTTGTTGTCCATCATGTAAAGGCCGTCATGATTCATGGTATCAGAACATGCGCCTTGGTGGAAAACGGCTTCGATATCGTCGTAAGGCAGAAGATGGCCGCGCACTTGACGGATAAATTCGTGTTTATCGAGATAATGGGCAATTTCACACTCGGCAAGGTTTTTAAATTTTTCGCCTTTGCTCAAATTGTCGACGGCAACAATGTCGGTAATACCGCGCTGGTTAAGTGCTTTGACGATGTTGCTGCCAATAAAGCCGGCCGCGCCTGTTACGATAATGGTCATAATGAATTTCCTTTATTTTGATTTTTCAGACGGCCTTGAAGAAAT
>NZ_JBQCVF010000812.1:0-628 GCF_051962515.1 Neisseria sp. P0009.S007
GCCTTGCAGCAGGCGGTGCATGGGGTGGGTTTGTGCCATATCGCGGCGGATTTCGGAAACAACTTTTTCTTGTGCATCGGTCAGGGCAAACGGTAAGGCATGGCGCAGGGCTTGAGTCAACGTACCGTCGCCACCCAATGCTGCCGCAGTGCCGCTGATGCGCTTCTGTCGCGCCAGCCGCATGGACAACTGTTGCGCCAAAAGTTCGTCGAATTTGAGTCGCTGCCATGCAGGCAGCGTACCGTCTGAAAGTTGATGAATGGTGAAGCTCGGCGGCGGCGAGTGCAAAAGGCGCAGGCTTTCGGCAAGGTGCGGCAATTTCAGACGGCCTAATAAAGCATCAGGCAAGGTGTCGTGCAGCGGCGTAACGTCCAAGGCCGTCTGAATAATACGGCGCAAAGTGGGCTGGTTCAAACCGTTTACAGTCGGATAAATCGGCGTGAGGCTTTCCGCCAAACCGCTGCTCTCGGCATCACGGATTTTAGGGTGAATCATCTCGTCGCCGTGAAACCCATGCTTGATTTCGCCCACGGCACGGATGCGTTTGCCGACCGCCATCTGTTTCTGATTGCTGGCGTAAAAGTGGATAAAGCGCAGAAAAAGGACGCTGCCGGAACCGTCAGCGCTT
>NZ_JBQCVF010000813.1:0-623 GCF_051962515.1 Neisseria sp. P0009.S007
AACTTATTTATCGGTAAATTTACCGTAAGCCATGATGCGGTCGGAACGGCGAGAAAGCAAGTCAGGCATGGTCATGCTTTGCGCTTCGCTTAATTGCTGTTCCAAAACAGTTTTAACGTTTTTCATCGTGGTTTCAAAATCACGGTGTGCACCGCCCAAAGGCTCATCAATCACTTTGTCGATGACATCCAATTCTTGCAGGCGTTTGGCGGTAATACCCAATGCCTGCGCGGCATCTGCTGCTTTTTCAGCAGTTTTCCAAAGAATAGAGGCACAACCTTCGGGAGAAATCACCGAATAAGTCGAGTATTGCAGCATATTGACGTAGTCGCCGACAGCCACTGCCAACGCACCACCCGAACCGCCTTCGCCAATAATGGTGCACAATACCGGCACATGCAGGCGGGTCAGTTCGTATAAATTACGGCCGATGGCTTCAGACTGGCCGCGTTCTTCCGCGCCAATGCCAGGATACGCACCCGGGGTATCGACAAAGGTCATGACCGGAATATTGAATTTTTCGGCAGTCTGCATCAAGCGCAGTGCTTTACGGTAACCCTCAGGACGCGGCATACCTAAATTACGGCGGATTTTTTCTTTGGTATCGCGGCCTTTTTGATGAC
>NZ_JBQCVF010000814.1:0-618 GCF_051962515.1 Neisseria sp. P0009.S007
ATAAACTAAATTATCAGGTTTTTTTTAAAGTAATGAATACAGCAGAATATGCAAACATACCTCAAAATAGAGAGCGTATATTTATTGTGGCTTTTAATAAAGACCATAACTTTGATACTTCAAAATTTGATTTTCCCAAAAAAATTAAACTTACAAAAAGCATACAC
Organism: Neisseria sp. P0009.S007; assembly: GCF_051962515.1. NCBI lineage: Bacteria > Pseudomonadati > Pseudomonadota > Betaproteobacteria > Neisseriales > Neisseriaceae > Neisseria > Neisseria sp. P0009.S007. The sequence continues at coordinate 168 of NZ_JBQCVF010000814.1, forward strand.
GACATTTTAGACAAGGAAAAACAAGAAGATATTTATTACTACGATAAATCAAAATATATTTCTCAATTAAAAGAAACAATTAAATCAAAAGATACCATCTATCAATGGAGAAGGGTTTATGTAAGAGAAAATAAAAATAAATTATGTCCTACATTAACTGCTAATATGGGAACAGGAGGCCATAATGTGCCACTCTTACTTGATGACTACGGAATAAGAAAACTAACACCTAAAGAATGCTTTGCTTTTCAAGGGTACGATATGAGAAGTTTTATAATGCCCAATATTGCCAAGAGTAAATTATATATGCAAGCTGGAAATAGTGTTACCATGCCTCTAGTAAAAAGAGTTGCTGAAAATTTCTTAAGGGTACTATATGAATAATCAAATTAATACAAATGAAAAATATATTGAACTTTTAAAAATTATAGCATCTCTATCTGGTCTGTTT
>NZ_JBQCVF010000815.1:0-608 GCF_051962515.1 Neisseria sp. P0009.S007
TTTTGACAGTGTTTCCGATAATGCTCAGGGGTCGGAAACCGAATACTATGAAGAAGAGTATGAAGTTGAAATATCTCGAGGCAAATTTTGGGATTTCTTGAGGGGGCCAAAGCGTGAAACCAGGACTAGAACTGAATCATATTCTTACACCACAGTAAAAGCCAAACCGATTCGTCGCGCAATTGAAGAAATTCGTTCTAATTTGGAAGATGAATTGGGCCATTTGTCTGAAAGCTATTCACAGGCTTGGAAAAAGAAAATCTACAGCCAAGTCGTCAGCGCGTTGAGGGAGGCAATGGGTGACGGAGAGTTGGATGTCAATATTATTGCCCGTGCGGTAAAAAATGTTTTGGCGCGTATTCCTGAGGCTTCATTTAAATTAGAAGACGATATACCTAAAAGCCTGAAAAAGACAGGTAAGTTAACAGGTTATGAGGCAGAATCATTTATTGATGATGCAGAAGATTATATTTCCAATCTTAAAGACGTGGTTAATAAAGATATTTCTGCCTATATGACAACTTTGGTAAGCAACCTTAAAAAAATTGACTTGGCAAAAGAGTTGACCGCAGATCTGGAAAATAACCTGAAACAACTGCTGAGTGAAA
>NZ_JBQCVF010000816.1:0-602 GCF_051962515.1 Neisseria sp. P0009.S007
CTATAAAGACAATATGTTCGTGACCAGTTCTGAAAAACGCGAATACGCGGTTAAACCGATGAACTGTCCAGGTCATGTGCAAATTTTCAATAACGGCTTGCGCTCATATCGCGATTTGCCAATGCGTTTGGCTGAGTTCGGTTCTTGCCACCGCAATGAACCAAGCGGTGCATTGCATGGTCTGATGCGTGTTCGCGGTTTTGTACAGGATGATGCGCATATCTTCTGTACCGAAGATCAAATCGTTGATGAAGCACGTGCATTCAATGAATTGCTGGTTCGCATTTACAAACAATTCGGATTCCATGATGTTGCCGTGAAGCTGTCCCTCCGCCCTGAACAACGTGCAGGTTCTGATGAAGTTTGGGATAAAGCCGAACAAGGCCTGCGTGATGCATTGACCGCTTGCGGCGTAGAGTGGGAAGAACTGCCTGGCGAAGGTGCATTCTATGGTCCTAAGATTGAGTACCATGTTAAAGATGCCTTGGGTCGCTCTTGGCAGTGCGGTACCCTGCAGTTGGACTTCGTATTGCCGGAGCGTTTGAATGCAGAATATGTAACAGAAAACAACGACCGTGCGCGTCCTGTAATGTTGCACCGTG
>NZ_JBQCVF010000817.1:0-600 GCF_051962515.1 Neisseria sp. P0009.S007
CGTTGAGTTTTTTGGTGTTGACGGATTTGAAATATTCTTGTGAGGCGAGGTTGATTAAAACATCGCTGTCGGTCTGCTTCAGCGTTTGGTTGAGCAGGTCGGTAATTTTATCGCCCCAAAATTCGTAGAGGTTTTTGCCGCGCGTGTTGGCAAAGGCTGTGCCCATTTCCAAGCGGTAGGGTTGCATCAAGTCGAGCGGGCGCAGTACGCCGTATAAGCCGGAGAGCAGGCGGACGTGTTGTTGCAGATAGTCGATTTGTTCCGGTTTGAGCGTATCGGCGGCGATGCCTTCATAAACGTCGCCGTTGAACATAAATACGGCTTGTTTGGCGTTTTCAGGCGTAAATGGCGTGTGCCATGCGGCATTGCGTTCGGCATTGAGCAGGGCGATTTTGTCGGAAACGTGCATCAGCTCGGCGATTTGTTGGGGGGCAAGCTGACGCAACTCCTGCATCAGGATTTCTGCTTCGGGCAGAAGGTCGGGCAGGGTAAAGCTGCTGACGGGGGAAGGGTCTTTTTCGTTAAGGTTTTTGGCTGGGGATAAGACAAAAAACATAATAATTTCGGCTTTGAAATGAATAATGTGTGGGATTGTAGGTT
>NZ_JBQCVF010000818.1:0-598 GCF_051962515.1 Neisseria sp. P0009.S007
AACTTGATGAGTTTGGACTTCTTTCATCATCAGATTTAAAAAGTGTTGCGGTAAAATCTAGTAAAAAAGAATTTAAAATTCAAATCCCTAAAATTTTAGAGTATTCTACCGCTGGTTCAACTCAAAGCAACTCATATGAAACAATTTTTACGGATTTAGTTTCTTTTTTAAAAGAATTAGTTATCAGTTATTCTACTGAGGGTGGTCTAATTCTAATAATTGATGGTTTAGATGATATTCTAACTTCTAGAGAAGTACAATATCAAGCTCTATCAGCACTAATTTTTGAAGCTGAGAAGCTTAATTTATTATTTTTTTCTAACAAAAAAAAAAATTCATATCGTTATCCTTTGTCGAACTGAACTATATGAAAAACTACCAAACCCAAATAAAAATAAATTAAGAAAAGACTTTGGATTTGAATTAAACTGGTATCAAGATACTGATTATGCCGAAGGGTCTAACTTAGTAAAACTAGTAAACTTAAGAGCAAAATTATCTTTTAATAAAGAAATTGATATTTTTAAGAATTTTTTTCCTGATACTATTAAAGGAAAGCCATCTCTGCAATATTTACTAGAGATGACAAGACATACAC
>NZ_JBQCVF010000819.1:0-587 GCF_051962515.1 Neisseria sp. P0009.S007
GCCGCGTCGGCTGCTGCAAAAATGCAGCAATTGACGGAAACTTATCGAATTGAAAACACACCAACTGTCATTGTCGGTGGTAAATACAAAGTCAATTTCAACGGTAGTGACTGGAAAGCCGGTATGAAAACCATAGACGAACTCATCATTAAAGTCCGCCACGAACAATCCTCAAAACCACTTTAACTATTCAACAAAAGAAAGACGGCCTCAAGGCCGTCTGAAAACTTATGGACATTCTGATTTTATTTAAAGCACTTATTCTCGGTATCATCGAAGGTTTAACCGAGTTCCTCCCTATTTCAAGTACCGGTCACTTGATTGTATTCGGCGACTTGATGAATTTCCAAAGCAACGGAAAAGTATTCGAAATCGCCATCCAGCTCGGTGCCGTATTAGCCGTCGTATTCGAATATCGCCAACGATTTACCCATATCATAAAAGGACTAGGCAAAGAGCGAACAGCCAATCGCTTTGTGCTGAATTTATTTATCGCGTTCATCCCTGCTGCGATTGTTGGCCTCTTATTCAGTAAACAAATTAAATTGCATCTTTTCAACCCGATTACCGTTGCTACCATGCTGGTA
>NZ_JBQCVF010000820.1:0-586 GCF_051962515.1 Neisseria sp. P0009.S007
GCGCATTCCAGCAGGATTATGCCAAACATATTAAACAGTTTCTACAACTGCAACTGCTGCACACGCCCCATTCCGGCGAAATCTTAAACCGAGTGCTGCCCGATTTGGCACGCTGCGGCACGCCTTCCGCCTTACAGGCCGCGCTTGAAGCGGTCAACCATGCCGACGCGCGTCCGCTGTTGCCGCTGATTCAAACGCCGTCATTGCTGGTGTTTGGACAGAAAGACGCCATCACGCCGCCGCGCATGGGCGAATATTTACACCGCCATTTGAGCGACAGCGAGCTGGTACTTATCGACAAAGCCGCACACGCGCCCTTTTTAAGCCATGCCGACGAATTTGCCGAAATTTACCGCAATTTTATCGAAAAGGCCGTCTGAAACAGACTTAAACCATAAAAACATTGCCGGGCAAAGCCCACTGACACGACCCACCATGACCGAACAAGACAAACGTTGGCAGATTCACCGCCATCTCGCCCAAGACACCGACGAGCGCCTGCAGCTGGTCCGCAATGCACCCAAACGCATCATGCTGATTGGTGCCGATGCCGACATCAGCCGCAGCCTGCTGGCCGCGCGTTATC
>NZ_JBQCVF010000821.1:0-583 GCF_051962515.1 Neisseria sp. P0009.S007
GAAGCGCACCTTATATTGTCCATTGTGCGGAATTTTTACTGTTTTGCATCGATTTTTCCAAACACAAGGCAATGTTTCCCGATGCGCAAATTGATTGGGCGGAAGTAACACTGATTGGTGCGGTTGATGCGGGCATTATGGCGCAAAACGTATTGCTTGCCGCCGAATCGCTTGGGCTGGGCGGCGTGTATATCGGCGCGCTGCGCAATGATGCGCAAAAAGTATCGGACGTGTTGAACCTGCCGGATTATTGCGTGCCTTTGGTGGGATTGTGTCTCGGTTATCCCGATCAAGACCCGCCGCTCAAGCCGCGCCTGCCTAAGGAAATGGTGTATGCCGAAAACGCCTGTTCGAGCCTGAATGCCGAGGCGGTTGAAGCCTATAATCAGGCAGTAGCGGATTATTATGAGTTGCGCAAGGGCAGTCCGATACCTTGGAAGGAATCGCTGGCCAAAACCTTGGGTAATCCTGTGCGGCCGCATATGTTGGCGTTTTTGCAGAAAAAAGGTTTTTTGAAAAAATAATGTTCAGACGGCCTATGTGTGGCTGAGGCCGTCTGAAAACAATAGGAACGAAACAAGGA
>NZ_JBQCVF010000822.1:0-582 GCF_051962515.1 Neisseria sp. P0009.S007
ATATAGCAGACATCCGACAAGGATATTTTGATAAAGGCTCAGAAACTCCTACATTTGACTTCTCGGTTAAAGTTTTGATTCTTGATACTAGTTTAGAAAGTGTAAATATCTCATATGCAGGGAAAAGCTATGTATACAGCCATGGTCCTGTAAACCCTGTAACCTTTACTTGGTCATCGAAGAGTGAAAATGCTTTAGCCAAAATAGATATCTCTTCTCCCCAAATCAACAGTGCAGGTATTAGTTCAACTGGGCCTTGGTCAATCTTCCGCCTTATTGAAAAAGGTAAAATTATTCGCCAAACAGGAAATACCACCGTTGTCGAATACAATATTAAAGGAAAAAATCTTGTACTTGAATTTACTACTTCTACTGCCTTTAATCCCTTTAATTTAAGTAAATTAAGGAATTTTCAGTGTATTTAAAAGTCTCAATAGAGATGTAAATAATATTGTCTAAAATATCACTATCACATATTTTATCCCTATTTAAAATATAGGATGAAAATACTTGTAACCGGAATATTGGTTTAAGATTGACAAGGAGTTTTCCGAAATGAATAGAACTATCGTTGCTCATACG
>NZ_JBQCVF010000823.1:0-580 GCF_051962515.1 Neisseria sp. P0009.S007
TGCTGATACTGCCCCACGCCGATGGATTTGGGGTCGATTTTGACCAATTCGGCGAGTGGGTCTTGCAGCCTGCGGGCGATGGACACCGCGCCGCGCAGGGAAACGTCCAAGTCGGGAAACTCGCGCGCCGCCAGTTCGGACGCGGAATAAATCGACGCGCCGGCTTCGGACACGACGATTTTGTGCAGCCCCATTTCCGACATTTCACGCACCAGTTCACCCGCGATTTTGTCGGTTTCGCGGCTGGCGGTGCCGTTGCCGATGGCGATGAGCTTCACGCCGTGCTGCTTAATCAGGCGCGACAGTATTGCCAACATATTGTTTTCTTGATGCAAATAGACGATGACGGTATCCAGCAGCTTGCCCGTGTCGTCCACCACGGCGCATTTCACGCCGTTGCGGTAGCCGGGGTCGAGACCCAAAGTAGTCAGCCGTCCGGCGGGCGCGGCAAGCAGCAAGTCTTTGAGATTGCGGGAAAACACGGTAATCGCGTCAGTGTCGGCGGCTTCTTTCAAACGATTTAGGGCTTCAAGTTCTAACGACAAAAAGATTTTTGCGCGCCAAGTCAGACGTACGGTAT
>NZ_JBQCVF010000824.1:0-580 GCF_051962515.1 Neisseria sp. P0009.S007
GGCAAAAGTAATCGGTATTGACTTAGGTACAACCAACTCTTGTTTGGCCATTTCTGAAAACGGTCAAACCAAAGTGATCGAAAATGCAGAAGGTGCACGCACCACTCCTTCCGTTATCGCTTATTTGGACGGCGGCGAAATCCTCGTCGGCGCGCCTGCCAAACGCCAAGCGGTAACCAACGCTAAAAACACTATTTACGCCGCCAAACGTTTGATCGGCCACAAATTTGAAGACAAAGAAGTACAACGCGACATCGAATCTATGCCTTTCGAAATCATCAAAGCCAGCAACGGCGACGCATGGGTGAAAGCGCAAGGCAAAGAGCTGTCTCCTCCTCAAATTTCCGCAGAAGTTTTGCGTAAAATGAAAGAAGCTGCCGAAGCTTACTTGGGCGAGAAAGTCACTGAAGCTGTGATTACCGTTCCTGCCTACTTCAACGACAGCCAACGTCAAGCGACTAAAGACGCAGGCCGCATCGCAGGTTTGGAAGTAAAACGTATCATCAACGAACCACCCGCTGCCGCTTTGGCATTCGGTATGGACAAAGGCGACAACAAAGACCGCAAAGTAGCCGTATAT
>NZ_JBQCVF010000825.1:0-576 GCF_051962515.1 Neisseria sp. P0009.S007
GTTTTGTGCGGCAGTCGGATAATCGCGGCGGCCCAGTGCGGATTCAGCCAACAAAAGATGACGGGAAAGCTGTTGCTTTTGCGGAAGATGTTCGATTTCGTGCAGGTAGCGGTCGCGCAGTTCGAAGTTTTCCATTTGGTCGGCCGCGTGTGCGCCCAACATCAAAGCCAGGGTGCGGTTGTCGCCTGCTTCTTTGTTTTGCAAGACTTTGGCGGCTTCTTGTTCGGCTTTTTCAAAACGGCCTTCAAAATATGCCAAACCTGCGCTGTTCAAAGAGGCAGAAGCCTGACGGCCTTTGCGGGCACTGCCGAATCGTTGCATACGCGCCGGAAGGTTCAAAAGGCCGAACACGAATTTAATCAGGAAATACAAGACGAATACGCTCAACAGCAGGCCTAAAACAAAGGCATGCAGATTGATGCGCAGCATGGTTTGCTCAACCACGACGTACACGTTGCCTGTATAAATGCCGGAAGCCAACGCTAAACCGACTGCGGCGGCAAACAGAATGACAATCCAAACGACGGTTTTCATGCTTGCTCTCCTTTAATTTTGACAGCAGGCTTGGTTTGGTTT
>NZ_JBQCVF010000826.1:0-566 GCF_051962515.1 Neisseria sp. P0009.S007
GACGGATATGGTATTTGATGTCTATCTACCTCCACAAGTCTTAAAAGGTTATCCCGCGCCTGTTTTATATTTCCTTTCCGGCTTAAATAGCGATGGTTCTGAATTGGTTCGGCAAAGCGGCATCCAGCGTTTTGCGGCGCAATGGAATATTATTGTGGTTTTCCCGGATACCTCGCCACGCGGTCAGCATGTTGCCGACAGTGAGGAACATTATCTTGGACAAGGTGCCGGATTTTATGTCAATGCAACTGAAGCGCCTTGGGCGCAGCATTACCAAATGGAAAGCTATATCAGCCAAGAATTACCTGATTTGATCGAGCATCATTTTCCGGTAACGAAAGAGCGCAGCATTGCAGGTTTCAGCATGGGCGGGCATGGCGCGCTGCATTTGGCTTTGAACTATCCCGGCCGATATGCTGCGGTTTCTGCCTTTGCGCCTTTATGTCACCCTATAGATACGGAAGGCGGCAGGCAGGCGTTTTCAGCTTATTTGGGTCAAAACGTGGAAACATGGAAACGCTATGACAGTACAGAACTGCTTCAGACGGCCTCGCATAAATTGCCTG
>NZ_JBQCVF010000827.1:0-563 GCF_051962515.1 Neisseria sp. P0009.S007
CATCGTCGCTAGCGCTGCGGGCAACACCAACGGTTTCGTAAAAATCTTTATTGCTCTTAATTTTGATAGTGTTAAGAATGAATTCAAACTGGGTGGGATATGTGGGCGAGTATCAAAAACTCAAGTCAGTATTTTCAAGGCCGTCTGAAATTGTGCTTTTCCGACATCCAAACATTCAGACGGCCTTTGTCAAACCGACAGGCCCGACAACCTGCTATAATCCCATCTTTATTTTTTCCAACGTTTTCAAGCGAAAAACAGAATGACCATGCAAGAACATTACCAACCCGCCGCCATTGAGCCTGCGGCGCAGAAAAAATGGGACGACGAGCGTATTTTCAACGTCTCCGAAGACGCTTCCAAACCCAAATACTACTGCCTCTCCATGTTCCCCTACCCCAGCGGCAAGCTGCACATGGGGCATGTGCGCAACTACACCATCGGCGACGTATTGAGCCGCTTCAAACGCTTAAACGGCTTCAACGTCATGCAGCCTATGGGTTGGGACGCGTTTGGTATGCCTGCGGAAAACGCGGCGATGAAAAACAACGTCGCCCCCGCCG
>NZ_JBQCVF010000828.1:0-561 GCF_051962515.1 Neisseria sp. P0009.S007
GGCCAGCTGATGGTTATGATGATTATGGGCTTGGTCTATGGCTTGGGCTTGATGCTGGTCGGTTTGGATTCCGGCTTTGCCATCGGTATGATTGCCGGTATTTTGGTATTTATTCCGTATTTGGGCGCATTTACCGGCCTTTTGCTGGCGACAATCGCCGCGCTTTTGCAATATGGCTCATGGCAGGGTTTGTTGATGGTCTGGGCTGTATTCGGTGTCGGCCAATTCTTGGAAAGCTTTTTCATTACGCCTAAAATCGTCGGCGACCGCATTGGTTTGTCGCCTTTCTGGGTGATTTTCTCATTGATGGCTTTCGGACAACTGATGGGTTTTGTCGGTATGCTTGCCGGGCTGCCGCTTGCCGCCGTCACGTTGGTTTTATTACGTGAAGGTGCATCTGCCTATTTCGGCAGCCATTTCTACAAACATAAATAAATCGATAATATTAAGGCCGTCTGAAATCCAAGTTTCAGACGGCCATTGATAACAAAGGAAGTCTATATGTTAGCCATTATCGGCGGCAGCGGTTTGACCAAACTGCCGGAACTCGAAATTACTGAA
>NZ_JBQCVF010000829.1:0-561 GCF_051962515.1 Neisseria sp. P0009.S007
CCATGATACAAAGGCCGTCTGAAAAATTCTTCAGACGGCCTTAATTCTTAAACTTCTGCCGGTGGTTGCGGTGTATCTTCATCTTCCTGCTGCGTTTTCACTTTGGCAAAACGACTGAACCAAATGCCTGCTTCGTAGAGCAGAATCAGTGGGACGGCAAGCAGGGTTTGAGAAATTACGTCAGGCGGCGTGATGATTGCGGCCACGACAAACGCACCGACAATCACATACGGACGCGCATTCTTAAGCTGTTCAGTCGAAACAATACCCATTTTGGCAAGCAACACCACAACGACGGGAACTTCAAACGTCGTTCCGAATGCGACAAACATGCCCAAAATAAAGGACAGGTATTTATCGATATCGGTCGCCATATTGACGCCGACAGGGGTTACACCGGCCAAGAATTTGAAAATAACGGGAAACACCAAAAAATAGGCAAACGCCATCCCAACAAAAAAAAGTGTTACGCTGGACAACACCAGCGGCGTAATCAAACGTTTTTCGTTTTGGTATAAGGCAGGAGCGACAAACGCCCAAACTTGATACAGCGTGTGCGGC
>NZ_JBQCVF010000830.1:0-561 GCF_051962515.1 Neisseria sp. P0009.S007
GACTGTAACCTTGCGATCAAATGCTTCACCTGAACGGCCGTCATACAGCGTAATTTGCGTTTTACTGTCGTTGAAGCCCAGTTTCTCAACCTCAGGATCTTCGCTTGGGTAAGCCAAGTTCAACATTTCGCGAATTTCAGACTCTTTCGCGCCGTCGAATACAGGAGAAGCGAAAGATGCACCTTTACGCAGGTTGGAAGCCAATTCGATGATTTCTTCATCTGTCAGGCTGTCCAAATCTTCTTTCTTGCCGCTACCGTTGTAGAGCTTGTTCAAGAATTCACGCAGCTCGCTGGCTTTGCGTTGCTCTTTCAGCATACGGTCGATGCGTTCACCGATACCTTTTGCCGCCCAACCCAAGTGAACTTCCAAAATCTGACCGATGTTCATACGGGAAGGTACGCCCAATGGGTTCAGTACGATGTCTACTGGACGGCCGTCAGCCATGTAAGGCATGTCTTCCACCGGTAGAATGCGTGATACCACGCCTTTGTTACCGTGGCGACCCGCCATTTTGTCACCGGCTTGCAGACGGCGTTTGATGGCGATAAATACTTTCAC
>NZ_JBQCVF010000831.1:0-561 GCF_051962515.1 Neisseria sp. P0009.S007
ATATTCGGGATTCAAGTAAATTATTTACAAGCATTAATCAGGAGGAAACTGCAAAAGTAATCAGAGCATTTATTTCTGAACTGATTGAAATACTGAGAGATGATGATGGATTCATGCTTGAGATCGGTATTCGTGGAGATTGTGTTTATGCAATTTACAATACACCTTCAAAAGAAGATATTCTAAATTGTGCCAATAAAACCTTCTATGCAAACACATTTATCGAGATGTTTAATAAGATGTTATGGAGAAGAGGGATTGAGCCTATTAAAGCAGGAATAGGAATGTCAACAGGGTGCGATTTAGTCATTAAAACAGGACGAAAAGGTATTGGAATTAATGAAAAAGTATGGATTGGTACAGCTGTCACTGAAGCATCCAATCTTTCATCATTAGGAGATAAAAATGATTACCGTAGATTAATGTATTCATGGCGATCATATATTAATTTTATTGATGGATTAAAAGCTAGAAACAGTGAAAAAGATGTTGAAAAATGGTTTACATCTATAAACAACCCTATACCTAATATAGGTAATGTATATAATGCTGATATTATAC
>NZ_JBQCVF010000832.1:0-560 GCF_051962515.1 Neisseria sp. P0009.S007
ACATCCAAAAAGGTGTGGATGCCAAAACCACCGTTGATACCAAAGGTCTGACCTTCAACGGCGACAGCGGCAGCACCAATGTCGAAAAACTCGGCTCCACCGTGACCGTTGCCGGCGACGACAACATCACCACCGAAGCCCAAGACGATAAAGTGACGGTTAAGCTGAACAAAGACCTGGTGGTAGACAGCGTCAAAGCCGGCGACACCACCGTGAACAACGACGGTGTGAAAGTAGGCGACGATGTCGCATTGACCCAAGACGGCGTTAAAGCAGGCGACGTCAAACTGACCAAAGACGGTTTGAACAACGCCGGTAACAAAGTGACCAACGTAGCCGATGGCGACCTCAATGCCAACAGCAAAGATGCCGTTAACGGCAGCCAACTGTTTGCGACCAACCAAAACGTCGCCAACAACGCCGCCAATATCGCCAAAGGCATCAACTTCGGCGGTACCACCGGCAGCAATAACTACGCATTGGGCGACACCATCAATGTCAAAGGCGACAGCAACATCATCAGCGAAACCGTAGCCGGTGGCGCACAGCTGAAACTGGCC
>NZ_JBQCVF010000833.1:0-558 GCF_051962515.1 Neisseria sp. P0009.S007
AGGAAGGCAAAGCAGGTGAAATCAAATGGCGTAACGTTACCGACCTGACAGGCTGGCTGGAACGCAAAGGCGAGCAAGACGGCAAAAACATCATCGAGCTTGCCCAAACCATCGCCCTGATGACACTTTTGGAAGGCAAAAGCGAAGAAGAAGTCGATGCCGTCAAACTCTCCACCCTGCACGCTTCCAAAGGTTTGGAATACCCCTACGTTTTCCTTGTCGGTTGCGAAGAGGGCATCCTGCCGCACAACGACAGCATCGAAGAAGACAATGTCGAAGAAGAACGCCGCCTGATGTACGTCGGTATTACCCGTGCCAAACGTCAACTTACGCTGACCCACTGCCTCAAACGCAAAAAGCAAGGCACATGGCAGTTCCCCGAGCCGAGCCGCTTCATAGACGAAATGCCGCAGGAAGACATCAAAATCCTAGGCCGCAAAGGCGGCGAGCCGATTGTGAGCAAGGAAGAAGGAAAAAGTAATCTGGCGGGTTTGCTGGATATGCTGGGAAATAAAAGAAAAGGCTAAGACAAGGCCGTCTGAAAGTAAGGTTTCAGAC
>NZ_JBQCVF010000834.1:0-557 GCF_051962515.1 Neisseria sp. P0009.S007
GTTGCGCTTCGGCTTCATCTTGATTGTCGGTACCCCACCAATGCGGCTCAAAGCCTTCGATGCGTTCCACATTCAAATTGCTGCCGGTCAGCTCTTTAATGGATTCAAACATTTTCTGTTCGGTTTTATCCATTAAGGAAATGGCAACGCCGTCGGCACCGGCCCGGCCGGTACGTCCGATTCGGTGGACGTAGTCTTCAGGTTGGGTTGGCAGCTCGTAGTTGATGACGAAAGGCAACTCGGCAATATCCAGGCCGCGTGCGGCAACATCGGTGGCAACCAAAACGCGTAATGTGCCTTCTTTAAAGGCATTGAGAGTTTCCAGTCGGCTTTGTTGGGATTTGTCGCCGTGGATGGATTGCGCAGCGATATTGCGGCGGACGAGGTCGCGGGTAACTTGATCGACGCTTTGTTTGGTTTTGCAGAAAACAATAACTTGATTCATATGCAAATCAACAATCAGACGTTCGAGCAGGTTGCGTTTTTTAAGTGCATCAACGGCAATGATGTGTTGCTCGACATTGGCGTTGGTGGTGTTTTGCGCGGCCACCTCGACC
>NZ_JBQCVF010000835.1:0-554 GCF_051962515.1 Neisseria sp. P0009.S007
TTTCAGAGTACCGTCATTGTTAAATTCAAATTCGTATTCCGCACGATCGGTTTTGAGGAAACCGGTGATCCACTCTTTCTTACCGGTCGATACGAACAAGGAGTAATACACGTGAGGTAAGTCTGTTTCTTTGGCTTCTACTTCTTTGGCTTTTTCGCCGTAGGTTTGAGCGATTTTCGCGATATCGGCAAATTTGATTTCATCCAACGGGAAAACGTTGTCTTTCATATTTCCGTTGCCGGAAATGCGGACAGGTTGAGGCTCGCTCCATTTACCGTCTTCAAATTCGTAGTGGTCGATATTTTCGGGTTTGTTAGGGTCTTGAATTTCCACGGTAATGCGCGGACGTTTGCCGCCGTAGAAATGGATGTTTTGGAAAATATTGAGTGGTTTGCCACCGAATTGCGGCAGTGCTTTCAGCGCATCTTCAGCAGCTTGCAGAGCGGTTGCATCCGCCAAGAAATTGCCTGAAGAAACCACAGGTTTTACCTCAGGTTTTGCTTCTTCAGCAGGTTTTTCAGCATCTTTAGGGGCTTCTGCCGTATTACCTGCAG
>NZ_JBQCVF010000836.1:0-552 GCF_051962515.1 Neisseria sp. P0009.S007
GATATGCTCTAACACATCATGCGACGAACGGCAGTTTTCCGATGGAGAAACAATATCCACCTCAGGCAAAGCGGCGCGCGTGTAAGGCTCCGAAGCAAGCCGAACGGAGTCGCCGATTAAGTAAACGGTCATTTTTGTTCTCCTCCCTTTATTTGAATCAACAGCAAGGCCGTCTGAAATATCACTTATATTATTATAAGAGTGCTATTTCAGACGGCCTTAACTTCAGTCAAGTTCTATCGTTAAATCATCAATTAGAGCTGACTGTTTTTATAAAAATCAATTAATTGCTTGGCCTGCAACATGGGCAGACCAAAACGGTCGCTTACGACTTTCAAATCCTTCCATTCCTGACCGGTCAGATTTTGCCCAACCCATTTGAGGTTTTCCGGATTGCTTTTGATTTTCTCAAAATACGCCTGCTTGCGTTTCCAGTTGCGCGACCACACCAGCAACATGGTAAAAATACATAAAACAATCAATACAATATTGGTAAACAACATCATGTCCATACGACATACTCCCGCTTGGATCTCAAAATCAGAAAATATG
>NZ_JBQCVF010000837.1:0-549 GCF_051962515.1 Neisseria sp. P0009.S007
GCCTGATTGCGGTTGTATGCAAAATTTTGCCAACCATCATGATGAATCTCACCTGCGATGCCCTTTGCATCGAAAAAGCGACGGATCACGCCGACGGTATCATCGGTCGAGCCGGTGTCGCTGATGATATAGTAGTCAAGTTTGATGTGGTCGGTGATGTTGGCCAGTGTTTCTTCGATGATTGCCGCTTCGTTTTTGACAATCATATTCAAGCAGATGGTTTGGGACATTTTCAATAGCCGCATTGGTTTGGAAAGGTATTATTTTACTTTAGCATTTTGTTTTTTGCACACAAAATACTCAGGCCGTCTGAAGATTGTCTTTCAGACGGCCTGAAGTTTATTTTGCTTATCTTTTTTCCTGACGACGTATCAGATACACCGCCAACAGTGCAAATAAAACCGTCGGCAAGGCACCGGCCAAAAACGGCGGCACGCCGTACAACTGGCTGGTAAAGCCGAAGAGCCGTCCGGCAAAGTGGAACAGCAAACCGAGGCAAATACCGCCAAAAAGTTTCAAGCCCATATTGCCGTGGCGCGTGGTTTGCGG
>NZ_JBQCVF010000838.1:0-548 GCF_051962515.1 Neisseria sp. P0009.S007
GCGACACCATCAATGTCAAAGGCGACAGCAACATCATCAGCGAAACCGTAGCCGGTGGCGCACAGCTGAAACTGGCCAAAGACATCACTGTTGACAGCGTCACCGCAGGCGACAGCAAACTGAATTCAGACGGCCTCACCATTACCGGTGGCCCGAGTGTGACCAAGTCAGGCATCAATGCCGCCGGCAACAAGATTACCAATGTTGCCGCCGGTACCGATGACACCGACGCCGTCAACTACAGCCAGCTGAAACAGCAAAGCGCCGCTGCCCGTACCGAAGTTGCAGCCGGCACCAACATCAAAGACGTGGTGAAAACGACCGGCGCCAACGGCCAAGACATCTATACCGTCAACGCCAAAGGCACGACTGCGAGCGCAGGTTCGGACAAAGTGACCGTCACTGCTTCAGCAGAAGACGCGAACAACGTGACCGACTACAGCATCGACTTGGCGCAAGACACCAAAGACGACATCCAAAAAGGTGTGGATGCCAAAACCACCGTTGATACCAAAGGTCTGACCTTCAACGGCGACAGCGGCAGCACC
>NZ_JBQCVF010000839.1:0-542 GCF_051962515.1 Neisseria sp. P0009.S007
TGTCCGAAATAATCTGACCGTCGCGGATTTCGATGACGCGGTTCGCATTTGCCGCAATGCCCGGATCGTGGGTGACCATAATCACGGTATGCCCGTCTTCGTGCAACTTATGGATGATTTCCATCACATTTTTACCGCTGGCAGTATCCAATGCGCCGGTCGGTTCGTCGGCAAAGATGATTTCGCCGCCGTTCATCAACGCGCGGGCAATCGAAACGCGCTGTTGCTGACCGCCGGAAAGCTCGCTGGGTTTGTTGCCTTCTTTATTTTGCAAACCCAAATCGCCCAATAATTTTTCCGCACGTTCCGCGCGCTCTTTGCTGTCCATGCCCATATACACGGCAGGCAGGGCGACGTTGTCCCGGGCGGTCAGCGAGCTTAACAGGTTGTAACGCTGGAAAATAAAGCCGAAACGCTCACGGCGTAAAGCCGCCAGCTCATCCGGCTGCATTTGCGATGTTTCGATGCCGTCGATTTGATAAGAGCCGGAAGTGGCGGTATCCAGACAGCCCAAGATATTCATCAGCGTCGATTTGCCCGAG
>NZ_JBQCVF010000840.1:0-539 GCF_051962515.1 Neisseria sp. P0009.S007
TTTGATGCCGCTCAATTGGACGAATTTAAAGCCGATATTTACGTTATCGGTAATGTTGCCAAACGCGGCATGGATGTGATTGAAGCCATTTTGAATAAAGGCCTGCCTTACATTTCCGGCCCGCAATGGCTTGCTGAAAACGTATTACACCATCATTGGGTACTCGGTGTAGCCGGCACACACGGCAAAACGACTACCGCCTCCATGCTCGCCTGGGTCTTGGAATATGCCGGTCTCGCTCCGGGCTTCCTGATTGGTGGCGTACCGGAAAACTTCAGCGTTTCCGCCCGTCTGCCACAACCCCCGCGCCAAGACCCTAACTCAAAATCCCCATTCTTCGTTATCGAAGCCGACGAATACGATACTGCCTTTTTTGACAAACGCTCCAAATTCGTACACTACCGTCCGCGTACCGCCATTTTGAACAATCTTGAATTCGACCACGCCGACATTTTTGCCGATTTGGGCGCCATTCAAACCCAATTCCATCATTTGGTACGCACCGTGCCGTCTGAAGGCCTCATCGTCTGCAACGGCCA
>NZ_JBQCVF010000841.1:0-538 GCF_051962515.1 Neisseria sp. P0009.S007
GTGATTTGGTAGTAACGGTCGAAACCGGCCACCATCAGCAATTGTTTGAACAATTGTGGAGATTGAGGCAGAGCGAAGAATTCGCCCGGATGAACGCGGCTTGGCACGAGGTAGTCGCGTGCGCCTTCCGGAGTGGAGCGGGTCAGCATCGGCGTTTCGATGTCGATGAAGCCTTGCGCGTCCAAGTAGCGGCGAACGCCCATGGCCACTTGGTAACGCAGGCGCAGGTTGCGTTGCATGGCAGGACGGCGCAAGTCGATAACGCGGTTGGTCAGGCGAACGTGTTCGCTGATGTTTTCATCGTCGATTTGGAACGGAGGTGTAGCGGCAGCGTTCAAGACTTCGATTTCTTTGGCAAGGATTTCGATTTTGCCGGAAATCATTTTGTCGTTGGTCGTGCCTTCGGGACGGTTGCGCACGCGGCCGGTAATGCTCAAAACGTATTCGTTGCGGGAAGAGTCGGCAGCGGCAAATGCTTCCGGAGTATCAGGGTCGATAACGACTTGAACGATGCCTTCTCGGTCGCGCAGGTCGATAA
>NZ_JBQCVF010000842.1:0-537 GCF_051962515.1 Neisseria sp. P0009.S007
AGACATGACTCCGACGATGCCTTAGGAGATCTTGACTCCGACTCTATACCTGATGTTTTTAAAAATGCTTTAAAATCAATAAAAAAATATTGGGAAACAGATAGGACAAAAGAAGAGAGAATGAGTTTGGCAGAGTTCTTACAAGAAAATGTCAAAATTATTAGAACCGAAGTACCCGAAGACACCGACCTCAATCATTACTTTGAAATTATGAATACGCGGGGAGAGCAACTAGAAAAACATGAGATTATCAAGGCTGCTTTAATGGAGGTTTTAGACACAGATAGTGAACGCTCTATTTTCGCCAAAATTTGGGATGCGTGTTCTGACATGAGCCGATATGTTGTAATGGGAATTGATTCGCCACTTAGAGAAAATATTTTTGGCAAGAATTGCGAAAATACTATTCCAAAAAAATTCAATGGCATTATTGAGAATATTGCTGATGCAGAAAAAATTCAACATTCAGATAACGGCTCCGCAAATGAAGAACAATCAATTCTTCAATTAATAACCGCCGATAATGGGGATATCCAC
>NZ_JBQCVF010000843.1:0-537 GCF_051962515.1 Neisseria sp. P0009.S007
AGATATTTCCCTGTAGTAGATAAAAAAAGCAGGGTAGTGTCAATATAATTAGAGAAAAAACATGAATTGGTAAGTTATCTTTATTCCCAAAGTATTCCATTAGTATAAGTAATGTAATCAGAATCGGGAAGCTTGAGGCTAAAGTATATAAAGGTAAATGTAGTTTTTTAAGCTTCTTCCCTTGTTTTCTATATTCACTAGATATGTGTAGTAGAAAATAAGGAGATACAAAAGGAAAAATGAAAACTATAAGAATTAGAGCAAAAACAAATAAAATAGTAGTTAAACTGGAAGAAGAAGTCATGGCATCAGGGAAGATGCTAGATTGTTCAATAAAATCTAAATAGCGATGAGTTAAAAAGCTTCCAAGTATTAATCCAAGCGCAGCCAAAGCTGCAAAAAATTTACCAACTATTTCTAAATAATTGATAAATATTGATTTTTCATTTAATTCTGAATACTTTATAAGTAATAGTGATCTAATTTGTTTCTTTTTGTTTTTTTTAAAATTATTCATGTATAAAAATGACCCATTTT
>NZ_JBQCVF010000844.1:0-536 GCF_051962515.1 Neisseria sp. P0009.S007
CCGTTATCGGTTTGACGATGGTGAATAATGTCGAGCAGCTGTTGAACTTGCGTGCTTTGCAGGCGTTTGGCGCGGGGATGACCGTGGTGATTTCCGGTGCGATGGTGCGCGATTATTATTCCGGACGCAAAGCCGCGCAGATGTTTGCCTTAATCGGCATTATTCTGATGATTGTGCCATTGATGGCACCGATGATTGGTGCAGGCTTGCAGAATTTGGGCGGCTGGCGCATGATTTTCGGCTTTCTGGCCTGTTATTCGCTGCTGCTTTGGGGTTTGATGTGGTATTTCCTGCCTAAGCCGCACCAAAAAGGCAAAATCAGCATGGACGTGTTCGGCGTGGTGGCCGGCAGGTTTAAACGTGTTTTGAGAACGCGCGCCGCGATGGGCTATCTGTTTTTCCAAGCTTTCAGTTTTGGTTCGATGTTTGCCTTTTTGACCGAATCATCGTTCGTGTACCAACATCTGTATCATGTTTCACCAAACCAATATGCTTGGATATTTGCGCTCAATATCATTACCATGATGTCGTTTAAC
>NZ_JBQCVF010000845.1:0-536 GCF_051962515.1 Neisseria sp. P0009.S007
TTGCCGCCGCTGCCGTGGCAGAGCGTTTCCCAGCCGCCTTCGGGCGGCTGTGTGTTGAAACCTGACTTGGCAATCGAGTAATGGGCGATCGGGTTCCAGCCGCCTTCGGGCGGCTGTGTGTTGAAACGTCAAAGGGCTACATGCCACCCGTGCGAGCCAAATAACCAGCCGCCTTCGGGCGGCTGTGTGTTGAAACAGGTCAAAAATACGAAGTATTCACTAACGTGACCCAGCCGCCTTCGGGCGGCTGTGTGTTGAAACGGCACTGGTGGGCAGGTGTCAGCGGCTTGGATGGCCAGCCGCCTTCGGGCGGCTGTGTGTTGAAACTCGATGACTTCGAGGTCGCCATCACTAAAACCTAACCAGCCGCCTTCGGGCGGCTGTGTGTTGAAACTATGTTTCGTTCGCATGTTCTTTCGCCTTTGCCGACCAGCCGCCTTCGGGCGGCTGTGTGTTGAAACTTGTTTCAGACGCAGTTGTGACCAGTCTTTACCGGCCAGCCGCCTTCGGGCGGCTGTGTGTTGAAACAGCTGTGA
>NZ_JBQCVF010000846.1:0-535 GCF_051962515.1 Neisseria sp. P0009.S007
CGCCATAATCACAAAGTTCTCATCAACACGCGCATCTACGGCAGCTTTGATACGGTCGACCATTTCATCTTTAGAAACGATGGCTTTGTTCGGACGGTGGCCGCAGCGTTTTTGCGCTACCTGATCTTCGATGTGAACCGCTGCAACACCAGCGCGTTCAAAGTTGCGAATAGTGCGGGCAATATTGAATGCACCACCCCAACCCACATCGATGTCCACCAGCAAAGGCGTATCCACGTTGTCCGTGATGCGTCGCGCGTCGATCAGCACATCTTCCATTGTGGTGATGCCCAAATCAGGGATACCGCAAGAGCAGGCTGCCACGCCACCGCCAGACAGATAGATTGCTTTGAAACCGCTTTGGGTGGCCAATCGTGCAAAGTAAGCATTGACGCAACCGACGACGGCTAGTGGATTCGATTCTTTCACGGCTTGACGGAAACGCGCTCCGGCAGAGTGTTGACTCATCATATTTCTCCTTTATAGACTTTTTTCAGTATTAATCGGACGGCTCGGTTTTTTCACAACTTGAAAC
>NZ_JBQCVF010000847.1:0-528 GCF_051962515.1 Neisseria sp. P0009.S007
CTGGATGATTAAAACAATAAATGTACATAATACAAATCTAAGATCAAATTGAATTTTTCAGACGGCCTTTGCTGTTTGAATATTTTTAACCTATACCATACACACACACTTTTTCATGAATATTTTTGAAGCCTTACTATTATTGTGCCTGCTGATTGTCATTAGCGCGTTTGTATCCTGTTCCGAACTTGCGCTGGCTTCGGCACGCAAAATCAAATTGCAGGTCATGGCGAAAGACGGCGGCGATACGCGTGCGCTTGACGTAATCAATATGCAGCAGCAGCCGGGCAGTTTTATTACCGTTGTCCAAATCGGTTTGAACGCCGTCGCCATTCTTGCCGGTATTGTCGGCGAGGCAGCAATACGTCCGTATTTTGGCAAACTATTGGAGAACGCAGGTAGTTGGGGCAGCACAGTTGCCTCTTTGCTGACATTCTCGCTGGTTACAGGCAGCTTTATTTTAATTGCCGACCTGATGCCCAAGCGTATGGCAATGACCCATCCCGAAGCGGTGGCGGTACGCATTGT
>NZ_JBQCVF010000848.1:0-527 GCF_051962515.1 Neisseria sp. P0009.S007
TTTTCGTGCGTGAAGCCTACGTCGTCATTTTGGAAAAAGAACGTGTTTAAACTCGGCGTCTATGCCTGTCTCGGATTGTTCGTCAGCTGGGTGTTGCTCTTGATTTTGCAACTTTGGTTTTCCTTCGTCGATGCCGATTTGTTTCTCAAAATCACCCTGACCATGGCAGGTCTTTTCATTATCATTCTGGCCAGCTTGCTGGTGATCAGCCAGTATTTTGCCGAAAAGAAAATGAAAGACGACGGATTTATCAACTGATACTACTTCGGGAAGCACCATGTATGCTTTATCCGAAACCTTAACGCAACATCCTTGTTTAATAGACAAGGCCGTCTGAAATGTAAGTTTCAGACGGCCTTATTACCCTTCCCAAATTTATCAAATATCATGAAATTCTTTTCTCACTTTTATCTTGAAAATCATATGTATTTCAACGACTACTTGAAATACATCCTGATTTTCGCCGCCCTCGTCATCCTCCTGCTCGCCGTATCGCAATACCTGCGCCACCGCATGGACACCAAATA
>NZ_JBQCVF010000849.1:0-526 GCF_051962515.1 Neisseria sp. P0009.S007
CCTCGAACGCCTGAAACGCTACGCCACATCCAGCACCTCCCCTGCCATGCACCCCGTCCGTATGTTGGTATTGACCCCTACCCGCGAATTGGCCGATCAAATCGATCAAAACGTGCAGGCCTATATTAAAAATCTTCCTTTGCGCCATACTGTCCTCTTCGGCGGCGTCAATATGGACAAACAAACTGCCGACTTGCGCACCGGTTGCGAAATTGTTGTCGCTACGGTTGGCCGACTACTTGACCACGTCAAACAAAAAAACATCAATTTAAACAAAGTTGAAATCGTTGTACTCGATGAAGCCGACCGTATGCTTGATATGGGTTTCATCGACGATATCCGCAAAATCATGCAGATGTTGCCCAAACAGCGACAAACCCTGCTCTTTTCCGCCACTTTCTCACCGCCTATCCGCAAGCTTGCGCAAGATTTTATGCACACGCCTGAAATGGTCGAGGTGGCCGCGCAAAACACCACCAACGCCAATGTCGAGCAACACATCATTGCCGTTGATGCACTTAAAAAA
>NZ_JBQCVF010000850.1:0-526 GCF_051962515.1 Neisseria sp. P0009.S007
TGCCTTACACTTTAGCAGCGGCAGCAACTTCGGCTGCGTAGTCAACAACGGCTTTCTCGATACCGTCGCCTACTTTGTAGCGTACGAAGCTAACCACTTCAGTGCCGTTTTCTTTAGCGAATTGGGCAACAGTTTGGTCAGGGTTCATCACGAATGCTTGGCCGTTCAGAGTGATTTCAGCCAAGAATTTGCGGATACGGCCTTCAACCATTTTAGCGGCGATGTCGGCAGGTTTGCCGGAAGCGATAGCTTGTTCGGTGTAGATGTGGCGTTCTTTTTCAACGGTTTCAGCATCTACTTCGGCTTCGCTTACACATTGTGGTTTAGCGGCAACGATGTGCATACCGATTTTGCGTGCTACGTCTTCAGAGCCTTTATACTCAACCAATACGCCTTCGGTAGCCAAAGCACCGTGGATGTAGGCAACCAGTTGGTTGGCAGTGTCAATCACTTGGAATCGGCGAACAGACATGTTCTCGACCAATTTAGCGATGATGGCTTTGAGTTCTGCTTCAACAAATTCGCT
>NZ_JBQCVF010000851.1:0-526 GCF_051962515.1 Neisseria sp. P0009.S007
GTTTTTCTTGTTGTGCCAGACTGTTGACTTTGACCACCATACCGTCGATTTCGTAGGGTAGAGTAGGGCGTTTTTGCTGCATTTTCTCGTAAAACGCCAATACTTCGTCGATATTGGGGAAATAGCCGAAATTACCATCAGGCAGGCTGAAGCCAAGCTCTTTACAGTAGCTCAGCTCTTGCAGGTGTTCTTCTGCGATAAAGCCGCCTTGTTGTCGGGCGATAGAATAGGGGAAGAAATGCAGTTTGCGCTGTGCCGTAATGCGCGAATCGAGTTGGCGCAGACTGCCGGCGGCGGCATTGCGCGGATTGGCGAAAGGTTTTTGTCCGTTTTCAGCCTGTCGTTCGTTTAAGGCGGCAAAATCGGCTTTGAGCATCAGTACTTCGCCGCGTATTTCGATAAGCTCGGGAATATTTTCTCCATGCAGGCGCAGGGGGATGTTGGATACGGTTTTGACGTTTTGGGTAACGTCTTCGCCTGTGGTGCCGTCGCCACGGGTTGCTGCTTGAGTCAATACGCCGTCGCG
>NZ_JBQCVF010000852.1:0-522 GCF_051962515.1 Neisseria sp. P0009.S007
GGATAATACCGCCCTGAAAATTCATCCCATATCGATTAAACCTTCAACAAAGGAAATCCCATGTCTTCCATCAAACGCGCCCTGATCAGCCTATCCGAAAAGACAGGCGCAGTCGAATTTGCCCAAACCCTGACTAAGCTCGGTGTTGAAATCCTCTCTACCGGCGGTACAGCAAAGCTCTTGGCTGATGCAGGCGTTCCCGTTATCGAAGTTGCCGACTATACCGGTTTTCCCGAAATGCTCGATGGCCGCGTGAAAACCCTGCATCCGAAAATCCACGGCGGTATTCTCGGTCGTCGCGATTTGGACGAACACGTCGCCAAGATGGAAGAGCACGGCATCGGCAATATCGATTTAGTGTGCGTCAACCTTTACCCCTTCGCCGCCACCATCGCCAAACCAAACTGCACACTGGAAGACGCGATTGAAAACATCGACATCGGCGGCCCAACCATGGTGCGCTCTGCCGCGAAAAACTGGAAACACGTCGCCATCATTACCGACACAGCCGATTTCCCGGCC
>NZ_JBQCVF010000853.1:0-521 GCF_051962515.1 Neisseria sp. P0009.S007
GCCGTCAATACTTATGCCGGTTTACACCCGAAATTCAAAGTATTGGAACAAAAAGCCATTGCAGTCAGCACCTTTATCATTGCCACCGAGCCTCTGGGTGAGCGTGCCAAAGACCTGATCCGTAACAATATGGCCATCTGCGACAACCGCCACGTCCTCGATTACTACCGCCTCAGCGCCGACGGCCGCCTGCTCTTCGGCGGCAAAGACAACGAGTTTATCGACGATCCAGACCGCATGACCGAACTCGTCCGCCAAGACATGTTGAAAGTTTTCCCGCAACTTGCCGATGTCAGAATCGAGCATTCTTGGGGAGGCGAATGCGACATTACGCGCAACCTCGTCCCACATTTCGGCCGCCTCGCCCCTACCGTTTTCTACGCCCAAGGCTATTCCGGACACGGCATGGCGATTACCGGCATTGCCGGCTTGGCAATTGCCGAGGCCATCATGGGAGATGAGGGCCGTCTGAAACCTTTTGAGCAACTGCGCCACAGCAACATCATTACCCAGCCTTTCCT
>NZ_JBQCVF010000854.1:0-521 GCF_051962515.1 Neisseria sp. P0009.S007
AGCGTAAGAATGCCGCATAGTTGGACGGATCACTTGAGCCTACGGATGCGCCGCTACAGAACATTTGTGTGTTGGACGAGCCGGCAGAGAGTTGGCTGCTGTTGAAATCTTCAGTCCATTCCCAAATCAGGCCGTGCATATCATATACGCCCCAATAGTTGGGTTTGTTTTTACCGATATCGTGCAGGCCGTTTCGGCCGCCGTCTGCATACCAATCTAAGATAGTGCGGTTGTAGCCAGGCTCGGCAGAGCCGTCTTTTTGAGTGGCAGAAGCCAAGCCTGCAAATTCCCACTCGTCAATAGTCGGCAGACGTTTGCCTTTGGAAACGCAGTAGGCATTAGCGGCGAACCATGAAACATTGGTTACCGGGTGTTTGAGTTCGTTGGCTTTAGGCGCAAAACTGTTGCTGCCGTTTTTCACCCAATGTTTCAGGTAAGCTTTTTCAGCGTGTTTGGAAATAATTTTGCCTTTTGGCCATTGCGGATGTGTGTTCACAAATTCGGCAAACTCAGCATTAGTC
>NZ_JBQCVF010000855.1:0-520 GCF_051962515.1 Neisseria sp. P0009.S007
GTATTGAAGCTAGCTAATTTTATTGTCCTGATGGTAGATCACTCTGAATCTCATGTTTCCAAAAAAATTGTTTGGAGCCGACAAAATGATGTTAAAAATTTTATCAAAAAAATTAAAGACAACGTAGATGGAAATTATGATAATAAAAAAAGCATTCCCAGTCTATTTATTGTGAACAAAAAAGACCTTTGGAATAAATCAGCTGAAACAAGTAAAGAGACTTTGCAAAAGAATTATAAAAATCTTCACGAGGATTGGAAAAAGTATTTTGGAGATAAGTCTGAATATATAGAGTATACTAATAAAAATGATTACGATGATAAAAATTCTTCTGCAGCTATCCTTAATAAAATTTGTAAAGGTGTAAAATGAAAATACCTCCTTTCGAAAGAATGCAACCCATTGACTTACAAAATTTACCCCCTTCTTTTGCAATAATCGTGCCTTATAAAGGAAGAGATACGTTAGCAGTATATGCCAATAGGACAAAAGGAGTGGCTTTGTATTCGGCATATATAGC
>NZ_JBQCVF010000856.1:0-516 GCF_051962515.1 Neisseria sp. P0009.S007
CACCAACATCCTGCTCGGACAAAGCGGCATGGGCAAGTCCACCCTGACCAACGCCCTACTCGTCAACCAAGCCGCCCGAACCGGCGACATTTCCACCGCGCTCGACTCCGGCAAACACACCACCACCCACGCCCAACTATACGATTTAAACGTAGAAACCCGACTCATTGACTCCCCCGGCCTGCAAGAATTCGGCCTGCACCATCTCCAAGCCGCCGATTTATTGCAATACTTCCCCGACCTGCGCCACCTCATCGGACAGTGCCGTTTCCACAACTGCACCCACCGTGCCGAACCCGGCTGCGCCGTCAAAGCCGCTGCCGAATCAGGCGAAGCCAAACCCGAGCGTATCGAATTTCTGCAACGCGTTACCGATGAATTATTGAAATAAAGTTTTAACGGAAATAAGCGTTTGGATAAATAAAAAGGCCGTCTGAAAAATTCAGACGGCCTTTTGTTGAAGCATAACCAAATTTACCTTTCAACCGGTATCGCTACCTTAGCGGGAAAGAGAAG
>NZ_JBQCVF010000857.1:0-513 GCF_051962515.1 Neisseria sp. P0009.S007
GTATCAGATGTCCGTCAATATGGCGTATGCCCTTATCGCGCATCTGTTGCTTCATTTGCACCAAATCATGCTGGTCAAACACAGGATCGCCGCTCCCCACCCAATACACGTTGCCTTTCAATGTATCGCCTTTGGTTAGGCCGTTGGTTTTAAACTCGGTTTTCCAACGATAATCGCCGCCCAGCATACGAAACGCGGTAAACGCCGTTACCAGCTTCATGGTCGAAGCAGGATTACGCAATTCATCGGCACGGTGTTCGGCAATCACTTTGCCACTGTCCAATTCCTGCACATAAACGGAAATCTCATTTTCAGGAATACGCCCGAAATCCAAAGCCCATGACGGACAAACCGCCATCATCAAGCCGACTGATAAAATACTTTTTAACTTCATTGCGTTACAAAAATCTTATAAATTCTTACGAGGTACTTAGGCCGTCTGAACGTTTCAGACGGCCTTTTTATTTATTTCTGATGCGCTTTCAAACGCAAAGCAAACATAACAACCACAAC
>NZ_JBQCVF010000858.1:0-511 GCF_051962515.1 Neisseria sp. P0009.S007
GCGCAGGGCTTCGGCGGCTTCGCGGATTTCGCGCTCGCCCGGCAGGAACACCAAGATATCGCCGTAGCGCGCCAATTCGTCGGCTGCATCGACAATCGCGTCGGTCAGCTCGACTTCTGCATCGTCTTCGTCTTTGCTGGTCAGCGGGCGGTAGAGGATTTCGACGGGGTAGGTGCGCCCGCTCACTTCCAGCACGGGCGCGCCGTTGAAGTGTTGGGAGAAGCGTTCTGCGTCTATCGTTGCCGAGGTGATGATGACTTTCAAATCGGGGCGGCGTGGCAGCAGTTGTTTCAAATAGCCCAAGAGGAAGTCGATGTTCAGGCTGCGTTCGTGCGCTTCGTCGATGATAATCGTGTCGTAGGCGGCGAGATAACGGTCGGTCTGGGTTTCTGCCAGCAGGATGCCGTCGGTCATCAGCTTGACGCAGGCATCGCGCGAAGTATGGTCGGTAAAGCGCACTTTATAGCCGACCGCGCTGCCGATTTCGGATTTCAGCTCTTCGGCAATCCGC
>NZ_JBQCVF010000859.1:0-510 GCF_051962515.1 Neisseria sp. P0009.S007
ACGGTATTGATGGCGGTACTGGGTATCAAAATCGGTGCAACTTGGCCTTATTGGCTGGTATTGCCGGTAACCGTTTATTGGCAGTATCAGCAGTATGCCGCCATCCGTACGCGCGACCGCCAGTTGTGCTTTCAAACGTTTTTGGCCAACAACCGCATCGGTTTGGCGTGGTTTTGCGGATTGGTCTGCCATTATTTCTGGTTGTTTTTGGTTTCCAAACTGTTTTAAAAAAACTAGGTTGAGGCCGTCTGAAAAGAAAGGGAAAAGGGGTATGCCGGACATGCCCTTTTTCATTTGAATCATAGTTTGGCCAGTCATAGGATTTTTACTTTAAATTCAATATAAGCAAACAGTTGGATTATTTTTAGCTTGTTAAAAAATATCAAAAACAACATGGAAAATGTTAGCAGGGCGAGTGTAAATTACGCCTTCAGGATTGAGATTTGCACCGACAATCGGTACAATCCCATTGTTTTGCGACATTTAAAAGAGATACACATGAGCCTGATC
>NZ_JBQCVF010000860.1:0-508 GCF_051962515.1 Neisseria sp. P0009.S007
GTCATACGGGACAAGGTTTTGTCTTCGGTTGGTGCAACAGCCAGGGAGTCGATGTTGTAATCGCGTGCGGAGAACAAACCTACCACACGGCTCATCGCACCTGATTCGTTTTCCATCAGAATAGATAAGATATGTCGCATTTTTCTCTCCTTACGCTGACAATGTTTCGCGCATATGCGGCGGCAGAACCATCTCGTCCAAGCCTTTGCCGTTGCCGACCATAGGCAGTACGTTTTGTTTCTTGTCTGTCAAGAAATCGAGGAATACCAGGCGGTCTTTTTGGTTTAATGCTTCCAGCAAAGCGCCTTCGACATCGGATTTCTTGTCCACACGGATGCCGATATGGCCGTAGGCTTCAGCCAGTTTGACAAAATCAGGCAATGAATCGAAATAGGTCTCCGATTCACGGTTGCCGTAATAAAGTTCTTGCCATTGGCGGACCATGCCGAGGTAGCCGTTGTTCAGGGTAACGACGTTAACCGGAACGCGGTATTGGAAACAGGTGGAC
>NZ_JBQCVF010000861.1:0-504 GCF_051962515.1 Neisseria sp. P0009.S007
GGTAAGGCCGTCTGAATGAGACAGACCGAATAGATGCGATTACACTCTGACTAAAATAACACAAATAAGTTTGATTATTATTTATAATTTTGTGAAATTCTAACTAATTTTTAATAATATGGAAATGTTTTTTGAGTTTGAAAGTAAATAGAAGGGTGAGGTAAGAGGAAAAAAATAAAAGCCTGTTTGAAAATTTCAGACGGGTTTGGATTCAGATTTCAAATGCAATATTCGGATACTAGTGGTTGGAACAGATTCAAGAATAAAACACTTAGCGCTTCGTCAGCTAAATATTTTTTCGGAGATGCGCTTTTCAATCTTTGTCGATGATGGTGTCGGCCTCCTAATCGCCGATGCGGGATTTTTGGTCGACGACAGCAGGTCGGTTTTCTATGCCGATGCAGTCGGGCACTTTGCCTCTGATCCATGAATTATTTATCCAGCTACGTCATACTATATTTTGCGTTTTTGAAGTGGTTTTAGTGCTATCTTGTGGTTTCTAAA